>CAMTPH010000011.1 GCA_947074345.1 uncultured Bacteroides sp.
AGCTATGATATATTTACTACTAAATATCCGATATAATATATTTGTAATCAATAATTCTCTAGAAAGCAATATTAAAACTTAAATATATTGTAGCTAATTCCAATGCCGATAAATGGAGATGCTCCACACCGACTAAACCCATAACCAACAGATAAACCTATTCCCCAACGCTTAGTATCTTTCACAGGGTAGGGTACTTTCTTTTCTGTATTAATTAGACGATCCTGGTAAATAGTCTTAGGAAATACTTGTATAGAATCAAGTTGTGGAGCAACACCCGACACATAAGCGGTATAATCATCATCTTTGTATACCTTCTGCTCAATTGGCAAAGTAACACCTTGAATGGTTGTATCACGGACAAAGTAACAAAGCAATGGCGATGGCATATACTTAGTAACTGTTTCAATTATTACTCTAGTCGAATAAACCGTATCGCTCTTAAACTCTATTTCCGGAATAGGTTTCTTTTGAAGATTCAACCCTAATATGAAGGCGATACCAATTGCAACCAATAAGGCTAATGTTTTAAACTTGCCCATATCGTTGAGCCTCCCATTCTCTGCGTTTTACAAGTCCTGGCAATACTTTACCACCACCTTTATTCCATCTTCTGAATTCCGCTTGAATCTCGGCTAATGGTGCGTTTACTCTGACTTTACGAAGCAAAGTAGACTTATCAAGGTTACCCGTACCGCAATTATATGCGAAGTCTACGAGCGCATCAAACTGACCTTGTGTTTGTCTTAGTCCTAACTTATTCACGTGAGTAACAAACGATAGCAAAGCACCATCAAGCAAACTGTCTGCTTGCGCTTGTGTGATTACTTGGCCCTCTTTAACTCCTTTCGTATGTCCCCAACCGATAGTCCATACACCTGCAGGACATTTATATGCCTTTAAATGGCATGACTCAAAACCTTTAATCGCTTCAATTAATACTTTACTTGCTCGCATAATTTCTTTCCTCTTCCTCCTTAATATTATCCTTATTAATGTAATCTACCACAGCTTGAGCTATCTCTTTAGGGTCATTTTTATGTCGTGCAATTTCCCCTGCTAATAGAGCGATATCGCCTGCATGTCTCTTAGCTTTTTCGTCAGCTTTTTCATAAATAGACTTAACCTCAATTAAAGCTATACCGAACGCACCAAGCAACGTAATAAATGGGAATAAAGGGAAACGGAAGTCATAATAATTTAGCATATACCAAACGCTTATCATTTGCATTGCATCTATTACTACAAGAGCTAATAATGCGTTGTAATATTTTGCAATCTTATCAACAGTTCTTCGTAATCCGTAACTTGTACGAGCTTCACCACGTTGACGTGCTTTGCGCCACCCGGACCATAAATCGAATAGAATAAAAAATAAAGGAGTAAGTAGGATAAAGAATAATATCCATACTACCGTGAAGAGTTCGTTAATACCTTTCATTATGCATAAATTTGATTTACACAAATTTACATACCATGATTGTGAAAGAGGAATAATAAAAGAAGTATGTGCTGACGTATGAATGTCAGCATTATTGTGGCTTGATTTTTATTCTATCAAGATGAGCTAACAATGTTCCTTTATGAACTTTTAATTTTCGACAAATAAATGCCTTAGAACGACCTTCTGACAGCATTTGTATTATTTGGCTATCTTTTCCTGATAATTTATACTTCGTGTTTTTAGATCCAAAATCACGACCGAGTTTTTTCCCTTCAGCTTTGCGCCTGGCTAAACCCTCCTTTGTTCTTTGGCTTATTAAATCGCGTTCAATCTGGGCACTTAATCCAAAGGCAAAAGCCAATATCTGTGAGTTGATGTTATTATCAAGTTCATACTTCTCTTTCACAGTAAGAACCATCGTTTCTCGAACCATGCAGAGATTAAGTATTGACATGATCTGCATTAAGTTCCTGCCCAGGCGACTGATCTCCGATATTATCAATGTATCGCCTTTCTTCATTTTTTTAAGCAATGGACCTAATTTCCTATCACTTGCTGCTTTTGTTCCTGACACCGTTTCGGACACCCATCTATCTATAATCAGCTCCTTAGTTGTTGCGAATTTCTGTATTTCGAATCTTTGATTTTCTACTGTTTGTTTGTCTGTGCTTACTCGAATGTATGCGTAAATCATTTTTGAGTATAAAGTAAGATTATTACCTTCTATTCCGAAGTATGATTTAAGTATTATTTTGGAAGGGAGCAGAATTCAAGCTCTTTTTCTAACTCTTGGAATTCTGTATCCCAAAGTTTATTCAATTGTAAACATGTTTTGTATTTAGAGAAATGTTTGTTTGACAATATAAAAGTTGCACAAGCGGCAGAATAAGCCTTTTTTCTACTTCCTTTTCCCATTAGCTCTTTTAAACGAGTTACAAAATAATCAATATCTTTTTCTTTCCATGGTTCAATATCTTTTAGCGAAATGCTTAACTCATTTAATAAACGAAATCTAGGAACAAAAAGTTTTGATTGATTGTTTAAGCCGAATTTTGATATAGAGTTATTTCCTTTTGAAGTTTTATAATACAAAAGTCCAGCAATGAAATAGAAATGTTCCTTTGGGTTATCGTAAAGAGGATTAACCAGAGGAGTAGCATTTGGATCAATCTTCCCTTTAGTTCTATTACAATGATTTAAAGAAGGTAATAGATTACCCCAGCGAACTACATCATCCTCATACAAGGTCTTAGGAAGAAAATGATCTATCTGCATATCTTTTCCTTCTTCCTTCAGTTGTACTTCTGAGTAAGCACATTTTCCAAATGCGATTTTAAATACTGCTTCTTTTATATATTTTTTTTGCCATACTGGGTCAAGTTTATCTGCTTTAAATTGTGTTACTAACTCTTCCTCTTTTTCTTCTGTCAATTCAGCTGGCTTAGATGGTAGTTCTAATTTAATCATTATCGTCAATACCTTCAATTTGCATTTCGAAAATCTCTTTATCTATACTATTAGGATGTAATATAGATTTCAACTGATTATATATTTCCCTAGATTTCTTAGAGTTATGATTCAGTAAAGATTGCTTAAATTTATTTACAAGACGATTATACATATCAGATCGAACGCCGTCTTTAAGTTCCATTAGTTCGCTCATTATTTCTTCAACTGACCACCCTTGAAATGATGCATTTGGATAGTGCTCAACAATTGTCCCTTCTTCGCCTTTAGAAAGGATGTATAAATTTATATCTTCCAAGGATTGAATAACCAATGGGCTATGCGTCGTTAGTATAAGTTGAGTATTAATAAATAATTCACTAATATCTTTTACAACGCTGCGTTGCCATATTGGGTGTAAATGAGAGTCAATCTCATCTATTAGAAGAACTGCAGGTTCTTCTAATGGGTTGTCTGAATCAGGATACCTATCAAACATTTTTTTACAAAAATCAAAAATCCAAGAGAACATACTTTGATATCCGTACCCTAATTCATTTAGTCTAAAATCGCCATCTGAAGTATTAAATTTGATATAGCTATTTAATTCTTCATCAGTATAAACATAAAAATTTTCAATATCAGGGAATAGACTACTTTTTTTAAGGATTGACTTTAATTGTAATATACGTTTTTCAGCTTTGTTTTTTGATGATTTATTATTAGCTGCAATGTTTAATTGAAGTAACCATTCTTCTAAATTTATAAGTGGAGATGTTACATCAAATAAAGTATCAGACAAAGAAGTGGAATTTACATTCCTATTGGAGGCTGCAAAACGATTTGCTCCATATGCATACACTTTGTAATTATCAAGTTCATATATATCTTTAACAATAGAGTTGGTGACATTCGTATAACCTATTGATGCATGCGATATAGCTATATGTTTTTGACCTTTTATAAGTATATCATTTATTTTTTTTGCTAAGATATGATAGATTTGATTTATTTTTTTTTCTTTTTCGCCATTATATACTACAAAGTCTGAGTTTACTGAATAGGCATGAGAAGTTAATCTTTCATAGACTTTTGGTCTATAAACATATTTTATGTCATTTTCTTCTTGTTGCGATCCATTAACATTTAATTCTATACTATAATCTGGTATATTATCATCCCCATATGAATTATTTTTCTTAAGATTCTCACTATCCTTATCTACAGGAGTTTTAGAAGGAGATACATTGGAAATAGCTTTTAATATGTTAGTTTTACCTGTTCCATTATTACCCAATATGATTGTGCATTTAGAAACATGGTATTTGTTTTTGTTTTCAATAAATGCAAAATTAAAAACTGTATTCTCGCCAAAGCATGTATATTTATTTAAAGTGATTGATTTTAAATAAACTGTGGGGTTAGAAGGCTTAAACATAAAGAATTTTCTTTTAATATTTTCACAAATATATGCAAAACATGGGATATTGTAGCAATTCTTCTTAAGATTATATATTATTTTATTTATTTAGTTCATTAACTCTTCGTGCATTTGTAATCGTATTTTATTTACTATAATGCATTTATATGCGTCATTTTTTATGCCCTAAAGAATTGATACTACCTAATGGGTTAACCCACTCGTTCCCTTCAATGGTCTGTAGAGATATACAGTATCCTAGATTATCTATATTGAGATTTACAACTTTACCAACAAATCCTATTATTTAGTATTTATTGAAGAATTTAACTTTTGGATCAGCAGTAAGCGTTGATGATACTATCACAAAATATTGTTCTGCGACTGTCCCAACTTTTGACGACTCAGTAACAGTAGAGTTTGAGGACAGAGAGTAACCATCGTCTACTCTGATAGTAAATGCTTCGCCTGATTTAAATTTAATGCCTCTATAATCCGTTGTAGAGGAAGGCATTACTAATTCTACATCTAATTCATCTGCTTTAAGCATTGAAAGGTCTGTTACAGCATCTTTCAGCTTAGTTATTAAACAATTAAATTTCCTGCAAAATTTTTCCATGTTTGATTATCTCTGGCAGTACATAAATGCATTTTGTTTAACGTCTCGTCAAAAAACTGCTGCCATATGTTGAGCATTATAACCTGCTCTCTCAGTAGTTGTGCCTGATTGAGCATGTGTGGAATTGATAGTTTTAAATCCTTTGCCATGACCGTTTTTCCAAAATTTAGTGTCAACACGGTTGTAGCGAGTCACAGTAAAAATCATCTTCATCAAAATGACTTGTTATATCCTTATCGCATAGAGGACACTTATTCCTTAGTGATATCTCTGTCCAAATTGATGTATGGTTGATAACACATCTACTATCTTATCGCTGCCTATGATTGCGCCTGTAATTTCATAGAAACGGCAAACATTCATAATTTTATCACCTAGAACTTCTACTTGAGTATTGTTAAAAAGTTAATATAGTTTTTTGTCAGGCTTACCGCTTGCATGAATCAATGTTCTTTGCTTGATATGCTTTTGCGGACACGAACAATACGGTTCTCAATATCCTTGATACCATGAGCAATAAGCTCGTCGACAGTTGTTTTATACTTATTGCTTTCATATTAATTCTTAATTATTTTTGGATGTTAATTATTTCTTTATCTATATTTGTACACAATTTTTAATTTATGGTTATGAAGAAAATATGGGTTTTCCTTTTAGGCGTTCTTGCAGGACTTGTTCTCTTTTTCATTATTTCATGCATAATTGCTTTTACTAATTCTAGCAGCTCTGAAGATGACAACTTTATTCGCTTCCCTGAAATGGGCGAATGTATTAGTAATAACCGATTTAAAGTAATTCAAGTACTAGATAATGGTATCGCTTTGGCAAAAGAAAGTAGTTCTGATAATGAAGATTTTGATTTTTATACAGGTATTACCGTTTTGTTTATTACAAAGGATAAGTACTATTACGATGGTGAGATTATCACTCCTTCTCATGGTCAATGCGTAAGACAAGTTGGTATTTACCGATATGAAACTAGAAATGATATTGGAAAAACTGTACCAGCAGTGACTCTGTATAAGAATTAAT
Organism: uncultured Bacteroides sp.; assembly: GCA_947074345.1. Taxonomy (GTDB): domain Bacteria; phylum Bacteroidota; class Bacteroidia; order Bacteroidales; family Bacteroidaceae; genus Bacteroides. The sequence goes on from CAMTPH010000011.1 coordinate 5,962, forward strand.
ACGAAATACAGCCCGATAAATTTGATACTATCGGGCTTTTTCAATTATAATGGCTATGCCACCAACTGTTTTACTTGATTAATATTCTTTCTCACCACCATTGCTATCTTCTCATAATATTCGCTGTCTTGGTTGCAAATAGATCTGGATTGTACCACCTATAAAGTATCAATGTTGAGCTCTATTGTGTTTATCATCTATTTGGGAAGTAGGTATTAAACAATCATCCTTATGCCAATATTCATTGGCTTATATATCATGCTTCATCGCTTTGCCTTCCTTGTAGAACTCTGTCACGCTTTGCAATGGCTGAATCACGATATCATCCGAAATTATTAAGCCAAAGAACTTTATTTTGTGTTCATAGAACAATTGTGTGTTATTTCTTCTCTTCAACGCGTTGCCTATTTTGGCTAGCTCGTCTGTTATTCTCCTTCGCTCTGCTTATTGTTTTTACTTTCGGTGCATTATACATCATTTATTCGTGTTTATCTATGCTCAAACATCGAATAGATAATAACCATATATCAATAAATTAAAAATGTTACTGTAATGATAAAATAAGAATAAATCAAATGTATCTTTCTCGTCCATAGGTTAAAAAATGAATCCATTAAAACACACAAAAAATATGTAATCGGAAATTAACCCTATTCGCCCATTATTTTTATATATTTGCTAATAATTAATGATATCACAAATATGAGAATTGACGATATAAAACAGTTTGTTGTAGACTCTGTAATTAGCACTCGTTATTCAGAAATGAGTATGGAGGGGCGTAAAATGCTTGAAGCTGCCTTGGTACGTAAGAAAATCGATAAAGGAACTATTATCTTGAATGAAGGTGAGGTTGCAAATAGTCTGATTTTTATAGGAAGGGGAATGTTACGTCAATTCTATTATAAAAAAGGCAAGGATGTAACCGAGCATTTCTCGTACGAAGGATGTGTATTGATGTGTATAGAAAGTTTTTTTAAGCAGGAGCCATCAAAATTATTGATTGAAGCACTTGAAAATTCGATTGTATATGAATTATCGTATGAAGCTCTTGCTACTCTTCTTGATTATCCTGAGATAAATCTTTTCTATCGTAAGGTGTTAGAATATTCATTGATTGTATCTCAAGTGAAAGCCGATATGTGGAGATTTGAAACAGCTAAAAAGCGATATATAAAATTGATGGAACAGCATCCTGAAATAGTAAAAAGAGCGCCACTATCGCATATAGCTTCTTATTTATTAATGACACCCGAAACATTGAGCCGTGTACGGGCAGAGATATTATGATTGTCGGTATTTTTTTGGAGATATGCCGACAAAGTGTTTAAAGTACTTTCCGAAAAATGATTGGTTGGCAAAGTTTAAGTGTTCTGCAATCTCTTGAATACTTAGTTCGGTAGATTTTAACAAGGCCCTTGATTCCAATATAACCAGTCCATCTATACATTCGCCTGCAGTTTTTCCACTTACCTCTTTTACAACGCCCGATAGATGTTTAGGCGTTAAACACAATTTACTAGCATAAAATGAAACAGAACGTTCTTGTTTGAAATTCTCTGTAACCTCTTTCATGAAGAGTTTAAATATCTCTTCTTTACGAGTCGTATTATGTGATGTGTTGACGATTGCTTTTCGTGATATTATGTTATAAATCTCGTAAAATAGAGAAGATAAAATACCTTTTGTTATTTCTTTCCTATAAATATTATCTACAGTTTTTACCTTGTCCCAAAGGAATGAATGATATTTTGCTAATATATTAAATTCTTCAGGTGTTAATTGAATAGAAGAATTGTCTTTGATATATAGCATAAAGGGCAATAACTCCTTTAGAGGTTTAAAGGTGCGATCTATAAATGATGGTGAAACTGCAATGAAAAGTCCCGAGAAATCTTTAGTTATCTCTTTTGTCTGTACAATTTGATCGGGAGATATCATTAGTAATGAATTTTCTTCTACTCTATGGTCGCGTAAGTTTATGCAAGCCGTAAACCCTCCCTTTGTGCACAAAGTCAAAACAACTGCATCAATCCTGATAGGATGATTGCTGAGTGTTATTTCTGAAATATCATCAAAAATTATAAATTCATTATCAATATAGTCAGCCGAATTAAGTTTAAATTCAGTGTTTATTTTCATTTCAGAAATTGGATCCATCCTATCTATTTTAAAATAATATTATTCCGGCTTCAAATATAGGCTTTTTCTCGAAAGTGGCATTCTTATTATAGAAACGATTTATACCATATCCGCCTGTAGCAAATAATCCAAATCGACTAGTTAATTGATACTCTAAGTTAAGTCGAGCTTGTAGGCTGTATAATCGTGATGGGCAATCATTAGCCTTAAAACCTTCGATGTGTTGATAACCTAGATCTCCGCTTAGTGATAGATTCTTATATAGTTGCTTCCACATACCTGCTCTATATTGAAGAGCGCCCGAAAAACCTTTCTTAATCTCATATGGATATAGTCCTGCACCAATAATATTATAGAAGAGTTGATTCTTGAAACGAACCGCAACATTGAACTTCGTGTTATTGCCACCATAAAGCATCATTTGTGTTTTGGTATCAGGATTAATATTAACTATACCCAATTGCAATCCGTCAAATTGTTCTCTATAATAGTTTACTATCCCAAGTTGTACACCTTTGCCAGTTGTGGTATAGTTGGCTATACCTATCTGAAGACCACACATCTCTGAAGCTACAATATTGGCTAAAGCAGATACTTGGACTCCATTAAAATCTTTTCCGCCGATATTTAAAAGACCACCTATCATTACTCCGTTGAATGTCGAACTAGAGAGATTTGATAATCCAGAAATATGAACGCCACTTGTGTTATCACCACTAATGTTCATAAGACCGGCAATAGTTAAGGCAGATGATTGGCTACCGATAATATTTATCATACCCGAAATAGCTACTCCATAGGCATCGTGTCCGATTATGTTAGTTAGTCCACTTACAGATACACCAGCCATCTTATTGCCATTAATATTTGTAATGCCGGCAATCTGGAGTCCACGCATAGAGCCTTTAGCAGTATTGGCTATGCTCGAAATCTGTATTCCATTAACATTCTTATTGACGGTGCTTGCTATTATATTTAGTCCTATACCATTTAGTTGGTTCATTGAAGAGTATAGTCCTAAATTAAAATAGCTAGTTTGACTGCTATCATTGGGTTGTGTTGCTACTTTATTCCAAGCAGATATGTTTATACCTGCACTTTTATTTTGGCTTAAAGCATTAACGGCAACCATAAAAATAGTTGCCGTTAATATAATATGAATTTTGTACTTCATTATCCTTTTGCTTCTTGATACAAGAATCTCTTAATTGATTTCTTAGGAGTTTTTTCAAACTCTTCAGGGTAAATTTTCATTTTAGCGATTTGGCTATAGCCAGGTAGCATTGTATTTAATGCAACGCGGTTTTCTTCCATGATTTTTTCAATATCTTCATTTTTTAATCCATGAGCGAAGAGTTCATCAAAATCAGGATATACCAATCCTACTAGTTTGTTGTTTTGTTGTACGATGATGCTTTCAGATACATAAGGTAAATTATTCAATTTATCCTCAATCTCTTCAGGGTAGATATTTTGACCACTAGAACCTAGTAGCATATTTTTGCTTCTACCTTTAATAGTAACGTTTCCTTGCTCATCAATCAAACCTAAATCTCCTGTATGTAACCATCCGTCTGCATCAAGAACTTGCTCTGTAGCTTCTTCGTTTTTATAATAGCCAAGCATAACATTAGGTCCTTTGCAAATAATCTCTCCAGGGATATTATATGGATCTGAAGATAAGATCTTAACTTCCATTCTTGGAGCTGCTTTACCGCAAGAACCTAATTTGAAGTATTTCCAATCTTCATAACAAATGATAGGACCACATTCTGTCATACCGTATCCTACAGTATATGGGAAATCAATCATTCTAAGGAATTGCTCAATTTCTTGGTTGAAAGCAGCACCTCCTACAATAACTTCAACGAAGTTACCGCCAAAAGCTTGAATCATTTGCTCTCTAATAGTAGCTTTGATTTTATCATTAATGATTGGAACTTTCATTAATAATTTCATTTTTGGAGTTTCTAGTTTAGGTAGAACGCTCTTCTTAATGATTTTCTCAATGATTAATGGAACAGCTACAATCAAGTTAGGCTTAACTTCAGAAAATGCTTGGAATATAATTTTTGGACTAGGCATGCGAGTCAAAAAGAATATTTGACATCCAACTGAGAATTCGTATAAGAATTCGAAAGCTAAACCGTACATATGGGCCATAGGAAGCATTGAAACAACCTTATCGCCTGGTTTAAGGTTTAATACTTCGAATGCAAATTTGGTGTTAGACCACAAACTACGATAGGGCAGCATTACCCCTTTAGAGTAGCTAGTTGTACCAGATGTATAGTTGATAATAGCTAATTCTTCTGGTTGGTCTTTATGGTAAGATATATGCTCTTTTCTGAAGTTCATCGGATATTTCTTGCCAAACATCTCGTTAAGATGGTTGCGAGCATGAGTTAACTTTTCGCTTCTTGATACAAGAAGTGAGAAATCATTCATCATTAATATCCCTTCAAGTAAAGGCATGGCCGATTCATTTAAATCTTCCCATACCATATCTCCGACAAACAAAAGTTTCGATTCAGAGTGGTTTACAATATTGTGTATATTGTCTGCCTTGAATTCATGTAAAATAGGAACTACAACTGCTCCATAGGTCAATGTTGCCAAAAAGGTAACTCCCCAATGCGAGCTATTACGTCCACATACAGCAATTTTATCTCCTTTTTGTATTCCGCTTTCTTCAAAAATAATATGCAGTTTTTCGATTTTGCGAGCTACATCTTTATATTGTAAAGTAGCTCCTTTGTAGTCAGTTAGGGCATCTAAATCCCAGTTGTTTATAATACTGTTCTCAATGTAAGCTATAAAACTTTGATCCATTATATTCTTGCACATTTGTGATTAATTTGTGCAAATATATACAATTATACGAGAATTGAAAATATATTTGGAACAAATTAATATATATGACGAAATCTTTAAATTAATTATTTATTATACCATTGATATATCATCTCAACACCTTTTTCAATTTCAATTTTATGCTTCCAACCCAACTTATGTAATTTAGTAGGATCGGTTAATTTTCGCATTGTACCATCTGGTTTTGAAGAATCAAAAAATAGGTTTCCTTGGTATCCAATCGTCTTTTTAATTAGCTCTGCTAAGTTGCGAATTGATATTTCTTTTCCGGTGCCAATGTTTATATGACAATTGCGTATTTCTTTCTGGTGCTTATTATACGTATCTTCAAAGTTGACTTTATCCATTATAAAAACGCAAGCATCGGCCATCTCTTCGCTCCACAAAAACTCTCTAAGAGGAGTACCAGTTCCCCACAATGTGATGTCCTTATCCGTAATGCCATACTTAAACAATACCTTTAAGATATCATTTTCAGAGTTATTACCATTGATATTTTCTATCGGTCGTTTATTTAAATCAATGCGAATGGCATTCCAATCATTTGTTTTTAGGCAATGCGCAAGATGTATTTTGCGAATCATAGCAGGCAAAACATGACTTCGTTCTAAATCAAAATTATCATTAGGTCCATATAGATTAGTTGGCATAACTGCTATATAATTGGTGCCATATTGTAAATTGAAACTCTCACACATTTTTAAACCAGCAATTTTGGCAATGGCATAAGGTTCATTGGTGTACTCTAAAGTTCCGGTAAGCAACTCTTCTTCACTAATGGGTTGTGCAGCATCTCTTGGATAGATGCAAGTGCTACCCAAGAAGAGTAGCTTCTTTACATTATTAATGAAACTCTGGTAAATGATATTTTGTTGAATCTGCAGATTTTTATAAATGAAATCAGCTCTATAAGTGTTGTTGGCCATAATGCCACCAACATGTGCTGCTGCAAGAAATACATATTCGGGCTTTTCTTTTTCGAAAAAGCATTTTACAGCTTCAGCGTCTAATAGATCTAATTCAGAATGCGTACGACCTATTAGATTAGTATATCCTTTGGATGATAGATTATTCCAAATAGCCGAACCAACCAATCCGCGGTGGCCGGCAATATAAATCTTTGAATTCTTTTCCATTTCGGTATTTAGCAATTAGCTGATTTGGACTTCATTTGCTTTACTTTTTTCATATCGTGGCGAACCATGATTTTTACGAGTTCAGGAAAAGGAGTAGCGCATGGATTCCATCCTAATACAGTCTTTGCTTTTGTAGGGTTGCCCAACAATTGCTCAACTTCGGCAGGACGAAAATATTTAGGATCAACTTCTACAATAGCTTTACCGGTAGAAATATCTATTCCTTTCTCATTAATGCCTTCGCCTTCCCAACGAAGATTAATGCCTGCTTCGGCAAATGCAAGCGTACAAAACTCTCTAACCGTGTGCATTTCGCCTGTTGCAATTACGAAATCTTCTGGTACATCGTGTTGAAGCATAAGCCACATACATTCTACATAATCTTTTGCATAACCCCAGTCGCGTTTAGCATCTAGATTACCCAAATATAATTTATCTTGTTCGCTATGCGCGATACGTGCAGCTGCAAATGTTATTTTGCGTGTTACAAATGTCTCTCCACGGCGTTCGCTTTCATGATTAAACAATATGCCATTCACGGCAAACATGCCGTAGCTTTCTCTATAGTTCTTAGTAATCCAAAATCCATATTGCTTTGCTACTCCATATGGCGAACGAGGATAGAATGGGGTAGTTTCGCTTTGTGGCACTTCTTGAACTTTCCCGAAGAGTTCGGATGTAGAAGCCTGATAGATTCTAGTTTTATTCTCTAACCCTAAAATACGTACTGCCTCTAACATACGAAGTGTACCAACAGCATCTGCATCGGCTGTATATTCGGGAACATCGAAAGATACTTTTACGTGGCTTTGAGCTGCAAGATTATAAATCTCGTCTGGTTGAACCATTTGTATGATACGTATCAATGAGCTTGAATCTGTCATATCCCCATAATGAAGATTGATTGTTCTGCCTTGTTTCATATCGCGCACCCATTCGTCAAGATATAGATGCTCGATGCGACCTGTATTAAAAGATGATGAACGACGAAGAATGCCGTGTACCTCATAACCTTTTTGAAGCAATAGTTCTGCTAAGAACGAACCGTCTTGTCCGGTGATCCCTGAAATAAGAGCTTTTTTCATAGTGTATGTATTATTAAATGTTTTACTATTACAATTATCACAATTATTTTCGAGTCTCTTTAAAGAAAATCAAATAATATTTCGGTGTAAAACAATAAATAGTGTAATTTAGTATTATAATTTAGAGTCTACTCTAAATTATTTCGATTTAAAAGTGGATTTTTAGTTTGAAGTATATTATTAATGATATAAGAAGTTATTTCTATGATAAAAGACTATTATACAGAATTAAGTCGTTCTAACTATTGGTTAAACGCTAAGTTTAATCGAGGTATATTAAGGAGCGAGTACCTCAACAACATTAACAGCTATATTGGTAATAAGTTGATTAAAGTACTAGTTGGCCAGCGTGGAGTGGGTAAGTCATATCTATTGCACCAACTAGCCGAGCGATTGATTAATCAAGGTGTGTTAGCCAAAAATATACTGATTATAAATCGTACTTTCACTGATACGGGGTTGATATCGACATCACAAGAGATAGAAGATATATTAAACGTCTATCTAGAACATATTAATCCTATCGGAAAAGTGTATGTCTTTATCGAAGAAATTCACAACATAGAAGATTGGGAGCAGTTGGCATTGAAGCTTAGTTTAGATAATACTTATTCTTACGAGCTATTTGCTACTTGTTCTTCAAAAAGCATCTATCCAGATAGTGATGGCAAAGTCAATAAATCATTTGTGTTTTTTGAGGTGTTTCCATTTACGTACACCGATTATCTTAGAATTGAACGAAAAGATAATGATAAGAAAAGTTATTTGAGTTATATTAATAATGGATATCAATTGCCCACGATTTCCAACAATACTCTTTATTACTCTTCGCTAAAAGATACAATCTTGTTTCGCGATATTATTCAAAAATATCGGATTAAAGACCCTCTATTATTGGAAAAAGTGTTCTTGTATTTAATACGGAATATATCTGAATTTGTAACAATTGGCAATATTGTAAACTATTTCTCTAACCAGAAACAAAAACCTAGTTACGAAACCATTGCTAATTATATTAACTATCTCGAGGAGTCTTATTTGATATATCGCGTAGAGCGATTTCAGATTAAGTCGAAAGATACCATTAGTGGTAGTTGTAAGTATTATGTAAACTCTTGGAATCTTGTAGCTAGTCTTTATTCTATCTTTAAATATGATCAAGATACGATTTTGAGAAATCAGATTTATCTGGACTTGTTACAATTTGGCTTTCAGGTAAAGATAGGTTTGTATAAAACTCATATAATCGATTTTATGGCTCAAAAAGCTGATAGGGTTATCTACTTTCAATGTGTATCATCGCTAATCGACAAAAGCATATTGAATAGTCTGTATAAATCGCTAGAGGCTATAAATGATAATTATGAAAAGTTTATTGTATCGTTAGATGATGAACAACTACCATCTAAAGATGGCATAAGGCATATACAAGCTTGGAATATTCATCAGATATTGTGAAAATGAAGGATTTGATAGTTGTTAACTATTATCGTGCTAAATGTATATAGTCAACGTGATAATAGTTAACAGTTATCGTATAGAATGTAGTAGTCTACAATGCAAAACCAATTAAATGAAGAATTCAAGTGTGTTATTCTACGGGAGCCTTTGTAGTCTTTACTTTAGTGATTTTAGCAATCTTATCGATGATTAAAGCAATTGCACCATCGCCAGTTACATTGCATGCAGTACCAAAACTGTCCATAGCAATATACAAAGCGATCATTAATGCTTGGGCTGATTCATCAAATCCTAAGATTGATTGAAGCACGCCTAAAGATGCCATTATTGCTCCTCCGGGCACACCAGGTGCTGCCACCATAGTTATGCCTAACATAAATATGAATCCGGCAAATGTTCCAAAATCGAAACTCATTCCTTGCATAATCATTAAAGCCAATGCGCAAGCCACAATTTTCATGGTGCTACCCGATAAGTGAATGGTTGCACATAGAGGGATAACAAATCCGGCCACATCTTTTGAGACTCCGTTTTTCTCGGTTTGTTCCAACGTAACAGGTATGGTTGCTGCTGAAGATTGTGTACCCAATGCTGTAAAGTATGCTGGAAGCATGCGGTATAAAAGACGAAATGGGTTACGGCGAACTATGCCTCCTGCTATTACGAATTGGAATACCAATAAGAAAATGTGTAGAATAAATATAACTCCGATAATTTTTGCAAATACAAGCAATACAGAAGCAACTTGTCCTGTCTTGGTCATGTTTAGAAAAATACCAAAGATGTAAATAGGGAGTAGCGGTATGATAACCTTATTAATCAGTTTAATGATAACCAACTGAAACTCTTGAGCAACATTCTTTAGAGCGTTTGTTTTTATATTCGCTATGCCAAGCCCTGCTACGAAAGAGAAGATGAGTGCTGTCATAACATTCATCAGAGGTGGTATTTTTACTGTGAAATAGGGTAGTAACTCTTCAATGTTAGATATGTGTTCGAGTGAACTGTCTGTATCTATAAGTTTAGGAAATATATTTGCTCCTGTAAAGTAAGCCAAGAATCCCGAGAATAGAGTTGCTCCATAAGCAATTACAGCTGTTAGAAGTAGCATCTTGCCCGCGCCTTTGCCAATATCAGCAATGGCAATTGTTACTAAGCCTACAATAATTAATGGTATACTGAATGTGAGAAGCTCACTGAAAATGGAGTTGAAAGTAATAAAGATTCGTACGAAAGGTATTGGCAATATAAATCCTAGTAAAACACCAAGTATTATTGCTATGATGATACGAGCGAGTAGTCCTATTTTAATTATTTTCATAACTGATTATTTGTTGTCAGAAACAAAAATAGTCGTTTATTTATAAAAAGAACGACTATAGTGATAAAATCATTATCAAAATAGTCGTTTCTATAGTCTAATATTATTTTGGCGCTTTCTTATATAGGTACAAAGCGATAAATGAATAGATGATATTTGGAATCCAAACTGCTATAAAAGGAGACACGCTACCGTTTACAGCAAAAGTAGAAGCCACTGTTTGGAATAGGATATAAGAGAAGCTCAAAGCAAGTCCAATACCTAAATGTAATCCCATGCCACCTTTTGTTTTCTTTGATGATAAAGATACACCAATGATAGTCAAAATAAATGAGGCAAATGAGATTGCAATACGCTTGTGATATTCTATCTCAAACTCTTTTAGATTTGCTACACCTCGTTTACGTTGCTTCTCTATATATTTGCTCAATTGAGAACTAGTTAAAATCTCTTGCTGATTTTTCATAATCAGAAAGTCGGCAGGCTCAATCTTAATAATAGAGTCCATTTTACTCCCTTTAATGATGTTCTCATTCATGCCATCTAGCTCTCGAATCATATAATCGTGTAATGTCCATTTAAACACCGATGTTGTATCGTAAACAATGCGTCGAGCAGTAAGATGTGAAACTAGTTTTTTGTTTTCAAACTTATCTAATGAGAAACGATGCCCGGTTTTATTATAATCTTGGTAATTGTCAATGTATGCTATAACACCATTTTCTATTTCAAGCTGTATGTTTCGAGCAAAGCTTTTTTTCTTAGGTTTCACATATTTGTCTTCGAAATCTAGACGCACGGCACTACCTTGTGGAATAATGTACGATCCTAATATAAATGTCGATATAGCAATAATCGCTGCAGATATCATATAAGGACGCATCATTCGTTTAAAACTCATACCTCCCGAGAACATGGCTATGATTTCAGAGTTCTCGGCCAGCTTGGATGTAAAGAATATAACAGCTATAAAAACGAATAAGGGACTAAAGAGATTGGCAAAATAGGGAATGAAATTCATGTAATAATCAAAAACAATAGCACTCCATGGCGCATTATGCTCAAGAAATTTATCCATCTTCTCATTAAAGTCAAATACTACGGCAATCGAAATAATCAATGCAATAGCAAAAACATAAGTCCCTAAGAACTTTTTAATGATGTACCAGTCAAGTCGCTTTATTATTCGCTTAGATTTCATTTTGTATATTATAATCGTGTTGTCACTTTTTTAATCATCATCTGTTTCCATGAGGCAAAATCGCCGGCAATAATATGTTTGCGAGCTTCTCCAACTAACCAAAGATAAAAGGCTAGATTGTGGATAGAGGCAATCTGCATAGCCAACAACTCTTGCGAGTGAAACAAGTGACGTAAATAAGCTTTTGTGTAAAGTGTATCGACTTCTGAAGCACCATCTGCTTCAATAGGAGAGAAGTCCATCTCCCATTTTTTGTTTCTCATGTTCATAATGCCTTCCTTGGTAAATATCATTCCATTTCTACCATTACGTGTAGGCATTACACAGTCAAACATATCTACTCCGCGCTCTATACCTTCTAGAATATTAGCTGGTGTACCAACACCCATTAGATAACGTGGTTTGTTTTGAGGTAAGATTTCATTTACTACCTCAATCATCTCGTACATTTTCTCAACAGGCTCACCTACGGCTAATCCACCAATTGCATTACCATCAGCTTCTTTTGATGCAATAAACTCAGCAGATTCTTTTCTTAAGTCAGGGTATACACAGCCTTGTACAATAGGGAATAAAGATTGTGAATAACCATATTTAGGCTCGGTTTCATTGAAACGTTTGATACATCTATCTAACCAACGATGAGTTAAGCCCAAAGACTTTTTAGCATATGCATAGTCTGAATCTCCTGGAGGACATTCGTCGAATGCCATCATTATATCGGCACCAATGGTTCTTTCAATATCCATTACTTTTTCGGGAGTAAAGTTATGTTTGCTACCATCGATGTGTGATCTAAACTCTGCACCTTCTTCACGAAGTTTTCTGATACCTGCTAAAGAGAATACCTGAAAACCGCCACTGTCGGTAAGCATTGGTCTATCGAAACCATTGAATTTATGAAGACCTCCGGCTTTTTCGATAACTTCTAATCCTGGTCGCAAGTAGAGATGATATGTATTACCCAATATGATTTGGGCGTTAATATCTTTTTTTAATTCAGTTTGATGAACTCCTTTCACAGTTCCCAATGTACCCACAGGCATAAAGATTGGAGTCTGTATCTGTCCATGATCGGTTGTAATTAAACCGGCACGAGCATTTGTTTTGGAGTCAGTATGTTGTAATTCGAATAACATTCTTTTAATTTGTTTTCTTAATTGATAAATCGATAGCGTTAGCTACTTTTTCATTGGTTAGTGCAATATTGAATACTTCTTTGATATCACTTACATAGTGGAAAGTTAATCCTTTTATGTAAATATCTTGAATTTCATCAATATTCTTTTTGTTTTCAGCACAAAGTATGATCTCTTTTATTCCGGCACGTTTGGCTGCAAGTATCTTTTCTTTGATACCACCAACTGGTAATACCTTACCACGCAATGTAATCTCGCCTGTCATCGCTATGTTCTTCTTTACTTTACGCTGTGTTAACGCTGAAGCTAAAGAAGTGGCCATAGTAATACCTGCTGAAGGACCGTCTTTCGGAATTGCTCCTTCGGGTACGTGGATATGTATATTCCAATTGTCAAATATCTCTTCGTTCAAATCTAGTAAGTCAACATGCGATTTGATATACTCTAAGGCTAGCATAGCAGATTCTTTCATTACATCTCCTAAGTTACCTGTCAAAGTAAGCTTTCCGCTTTTTCCTTTGCTAAGACTTGTTTCTACAAATAGAATCTCTCCGCCAACGGCTGTCCAAGCCAAACCGGTTACTACACCTGCATATTCATTGCCTTGGTATTTATCTTTTGTGTATTCGGCAGCACCAAGCAAATCATATAAATCGGCAGGCTTGATATCTCTTCTTAATATGAAACCATCTGTTGCATATTGTCTAGCGATTTTACGAAGCACCTTGTTGATTTTCTTCTCAAGCTCGCGTACACCACTTTCTCTTGTATACGATTCAATCATTACTTCGAGAGCTGCTTTCGAGAACTTAACATCATCTTTCTTCATACCGTTAGCTTCAAGCTCTTTTGGTATAAGATGACGTTTTGCGATTTCTATCTTCTCTTCGGTAATGTAACCACTTACTTCTATCAACTCCATTCTATCCAACAATGGTCCGGGAATTGTATTTAGATTATTGGCAGTTGCAATAAACATTACTTTAGATAAATCGTAATCAATATCTAAGAAATTATCATGAAAAGTAGTGTTTTGTTCTGGGTCCAATACTTCTAATAATGCAGAAGATGGATCGCCTTGGCGGTCAGAGCTAACTTTATCAATTTCGTCTAATATAAAGACAGGATTCGAAGAACCTACTTTAATAAGACTCTTAATGATACGGCCCGGCATAGCACCAATGTATGTTTTTCTGTGACCACGGATTTCTGCTTCATCGTGAACTCCACCTAGAGACATACGAACATATTTTCTGTTTAAAGAACCTGCAATAGATTTTCCAAGAGATGTTTTACCAACTCCGGGAGGGCCATATAAACATACGATAGGTGATTTCATATCGCCTTTCAATCTCAATACAGCAAGATGCTCCAAAATACGCTCTTTTACTTTTTCAAGGCCATAGTGGTCTTTGTTTAAAGTCTTCTCTGCATGCTTTAAGTTAAGATTGTCAGTAGTATATGTGCTCCATGGTAAACTTAACATGGTTTGCAAATAGTTTAACTGTACATTATAATCAGGCGATTGAATATGAGTGCGTTCTAGTTTTGCCAATTCTTTGTCGAATACAGCTTGCACTTCAGAACCCCATCCTTTAGATAAAGATTTCAAACGCATCTCTTCAATCTCTTGCTCTTGACCGCTTCCACCTAATTCGTCTTGAATGGTTTTGATTTGTTGTTGCAAGAAATATTCGCGTTGCTGTTGATCAATGTCTTCTCGAGTACGCATCTGAATAGTTGCCTTTATATCGGCCAACTGTATCTCTCTATTTAAAATCTCAAGGAGTCTATATGCACGTTTCTGTATAGAATCTAAACGTAACAATTCTATTTTTTCATCTTTCTTGAGAGGAAGGTTAGTGCATATGAAGTCTATCAATGCCAATTTAGCATCAAAGTTTCTAATAGCAAAAACTGTATCTTGATGTATTGAGTCAGATAGTTTAATGTATTTGATTGTATAATCTTTGCATGTTTCAAGTAATGCATTAAACTCTTTATCGTCTTTGTTAGGAATGATATCATCTTTTACCTCAATATCTCCTTTCAAATATGGACTTTCTTCGACAATACTTTTTAGTTCTATTCTTTTAATACCTTGAAGTATAACTGTTGTTGTTTGATCAGGCATTTCTAATACGCGTACGATTTTACCTATCGTACCTATCGTGTGTAAATCTTCGAACTGAGGATCGTCAACGCGTGCTTCCTTCTGACAAACTACGGCTATATTTATATCCTTCTTATTTGCTTCGCGGATAAGCTTTAATGAAGATGCTCTACCAACTGAAACTGGCATAAAAACACCTGGGAATAAAACCATATTGCGAAGTGGTAAAACCGGTAATATTTGGTTGGATTCTAATTTTAAATCATATACAGACTCATCGTTACCTTCAATGTCTGTTATCAAAGAGAAAGACGCATCGTTTGCTTCTTGCATTATATATTTCTTTTTCATCATTAATTCAAATATTTTATGTCGTTGAGTTTAGGCATAAATAGGATGCAAATTTAATTGTTTATTTGTGAATAATAAAACCTATGGTATAGAAAACGTACCCCAAAAACAAATATAAAAGGGTAATTAATAATATATATAATAGTTTTATCTATTTTTGGAGCTATTCTTTCAATATAAAAGTAATGTCTAATTCTTATTTTAAATTTAAACAATTCACGGTATGGCACGATAAATGTGCCATGAAAGTAGGGACTGATGGAGTGCTTCTTGGTGCTTGGGTAGATGTTGATAATGCTACAAACATCTTAGATGTCGGCACCGGAACAGGAGTTGTCTCGTTGATGTTAGCTCAACGGTCTAAAGCTTCAATAATTGGGGTAGAAATAGATGAGTGTGCTTCGAATCAAGCTTTGTATAATGTAAGTAACTCGATATGGAGTAATCGAATAAAAATAATCAACGAAGACTACTTATTATACGAGCCTGAAAAACGATTTGATGTAATTGTTTCTAATCCACCGTTTTTTGAGAACTCAATAAAAAGTCCTGATGATAAACGAAGTTTAGCAAGGCATGTCGATTCTTTAAATTATGAGACTTTATTATCTAAATCAGCAAGAATTCTTACTGAAGATGGCAGTTTTTCTCTTATAACACCTACCGATGCAGCTGATGGTGTTGAACGAATAGCTAATGGTTTGAATATGTATCCTGCAAAAAGATTACAGATAGTTACAAAGCCTGGCTTAGCGCCAAAACGATGTATCATAACTTTTAAATTCAATCATAGAAAATGTTTAGTTGAAACAATACTCATTGAAAAAGAAAGACATATCTATAGTCCTGAGTATATAGAATTGACAAAAGAGTTTTATTTAAAAATGTAGATATTGTTTTAAATTTGATTTGTTTTAAATAAATAATGAACTTCGTTTGCATATTTTATACAAAACGGCTAATTTTGCCTAGGTAAATATACCAAATAACAAATATGAGAAGAATATTAGTTAGTGGTGGTGCTGGTTTTATAGGCTCGCATTTATGTACAAAGCTTATTAATGAAGGTCACCATGTTGTCTGTTTGGATAATTTTTTCACAGGTACAAAAAACAACATAACGCATTTAATTGGTAAAAGCAATTTTGAATTAGTTGAACACGACATAACAAATCCTTTCTTTATAGAGGTCGACGAAATCTATAATCTGGCTTGTCCTGCTTCTCCTATTCATTATCAGTATGATCCGATTAAGACTATGAAAACGTCTGTAATGGGAGCTATCAATTTGCTTGATTTAGCATTGAAGATTAATGCTAAAATAATGCAAGCTTCTACCAGTGAGGTTTATGGTGATCCTATTGTGCATCCGCAAAACGAACAATATTGGGGAAATGTTAACCCCATTGGAATACGTTCTTGTTATGATGAGGGTAAGCGATGTGCAGAAACGTTGTTTATGGACTACTATAGAGAAAAGGGAGTAAGAATTAAAATAATTAGAATATTTAATACTTATGGTCCCAATATGTTACCTAATGATGGTAGAGTTGTGTCAAACTTTATTGTACAAGCATTACAAAATACTGATGTTACTATATATGGCGATGGCTCTCAAACACGGAGTTTTCAATATATTGATGATCTAATAGAAGGAATGACACGAGTAATGGCCACTGATGACTCTTTCACTGGACCAATTAATCTAGGAAATCCTAATGAGTTCTCGATATTATCCATCGCAAAAAGAATTATAGAATTAACAAATTCGAAATCTAATATAATATTCAAACCTTTACCAAATGATGACCCACAACAGCGTCAGCCAGATATATCTTTAGCAAAGGATGTTATTAATTGGTCTCCTGTTGTTCAATTGGATGAAGGTCTACGAAGTATGATTCAATACTTCAAAGAAAAAACTAACTAAATAAATCCCTCCAAAATATGAAAGTAGAAATTAATCCTTCTGAATATAAAATTCTCATAGTTGATGATGTAATGTCAAATGTGTTATTGCTTAAAGTGCTTTTAACAAATGAGAAATTTCAGATTGCCACAGCCAACAATGGGCATCAAGCTCTTGAACAAGTCGAAAATGAGAAACCAGATTTGATATTGTTAGATGTTATGATGCCAGATATGAGTGGGTTTGAGGTAGCGCAAAAATTAAAGAGCAACCCTTCAACCTCTGATATTCCAATTATATTTTTGACTGCGTTAAATAGTACTGCGGATATTGTAAATGGATTCCAAGTTGGTGCTAATGATTTTATCTCTAAGCCATTTAATAAAGAGGAATTAATTATACGTGTAACACATCAAATCTCTTTGATTGCTGCAAAGCGCATTATTGTTAGCCAAACAGAAGAATTGAAGAAAACTATTATGGGACGCGATAAATTGTATTCAGTTATTGCTCATGATCTTCGATCTCCTATTGGGTCAATCAAAATGGTCTTAAATATGCTTATTCTTAATTTGCCTAGTTCTACAATTGGCGATGAAATGCATGAATTGTTGACAATGGCTAATCAAACAACAGAAGATGTATTTGCTTTGCTTGATAACTTGCTGAAGTGGACAAAGAGCCAAATTGGTAAATTAAAAGTTGTATATCAAGAATTTAATATTGTTGAGGTTATAGATGGTATTATGGAGATATTCTCTATGGTGGCTGAACTTAAGCAAATAAAGGTTGAATTTAAATCGCCTGAGCAACTTGATGTATATGCTGACATCGATATGGTAAAGACTGTTGTAAGAAATTTAATAAGCAATTCAATTAAATACAGTAATCCAGAATCTAAAGTTGTGGTAGCACTAGAATCCAAAGATGGAATGGCTATTGTTTCTGTTCATGATAATGGATGTGGTATAGATGATGAAAGTCAGAAGAAACTACTTAATGCTGATACTCATTACAGTACATTTGGTACAAACAACGAAGAAGGATCGGGATTGGGTTTGTTGCTTTGCCAGGATTTTATAACAAAAAATGGTGGCAAACTATGGTTTGAATCAAAGAAAGGAGTTGGTTCTACATTCTATGTGTCTGTTCCTCTTAAATCAAATTGATATATTATCGCTTTAAACTAATACTAAAAAAATAATAAATTATTAAAGTATATAGCGATAAATATTATCTTTGCACCAATATTCATTTCTGATTAATGAAAATTAAAGAAATTATTTGTGCCCTTGAAAGGTTCGCACCTCTGCCATTGCAGGACGGATTTGATAATGCCGGCTTACAAATAGGATTGACAGATGTGGAAACAACAGGGGCATTGTTGTGTCTTGACGTTACTGAGTCTATTATAGACGAAGCGATCGATCTAGGTTATAATCTAGTTGTTTCTCATCATCCTCTTATATTTAAGGGATTGAAGTCTATTACAGGGAGTGACTATGTAGAGCGTTGCATTATAAAAGCAATTAAGCATGATATAGTGATTTATGCTGCTCATACAAATCTTGATAATGCCTATGGAGGTGTTAATTATAAGATAGCAGAAATATTAGGATTAACAGATGTAAAAGCACTTGTTCCTAAAGATGATATTCTGTTTAAGATAGTTACATATGTTCCTAAAATGCATGCAGAAAAACTTAGAACTGCTTTATTTGAGGCTGGCTGTGGTAATATTGGTAATTACGACAAATGTAGTTTCAATCAAGTAGGTGAAGGAACTTTTCGTGCTTTAGATGGTGCTAATCCATTTGTAGGTAAAATAGATGAGTTACATTCTGAAGAAGAAGTAAAGATTGAAACGATTTTTCCTTCATACAAGAAAAGTGATGTGATAAAAGCTTTATTTAGTTCTCATCCTTATGAAGAGCCTGCATTTGATATTTATTCATTGCAGAATAACTCTTCTAGAATAGGAAGTGGAATTATAGGTACATTAACTAATCCTATAAAAGATATTGATTTTCTCAATGTGATTAAAGAAAAATTCAATGTTGGATGTTTAAAGTATAATCAGTTATCAGACAAAAAGATTAGTAGAGTTGCTGTATGTGGTGGCTCAGGAGCTTTTCTATTGCAGAATGCAATAAAAAGCGGTGCAGATGTTTTTATTACGGGAGAATATAAATATCACGACTATTTTGGTCATGAGAATGATATTCTAATGACAGAGATCGGTCACTATGAGAGTGAACAATATACAAGCAATTTGCTTTATAGTCTTATTCACGAATCATTTGCTGATTTGTCGATTAAAATAAGTAGTGTAAATACAAATCCCATTAAATATATTTAGAAAGATGGCTAAAGAAGTTAAAAAGGACTCTGGTGAATTAACAGTGGAGCAAAAACTGAAGACATTGTTTGAACTTCAAACAATGTTATCTGAAATTGATAAAATTAAAACTTTAAGAGGTGAATTGCCTTTAGAAGTTCAAGATTTGGAAGATGAGATTGCAGGTTTAACAACTCGTATTGAAAAGATCAAATCAGAAATCAGTGATTTAAAATCTGCTATCGCTGGTAAGAGAGTTGAAATTGAAACAGCAAAAGCGGCTGTTGAGAAATATAAAACTCAACAAGAGAATGTTAGAAATAACCGTGAATACGATTTCTTGACTAAAGAAATTGAATTCCAAACTCTAGAAATTGAACTTTGCGAAAAGAGAATTAGAGAATTTACAGCTGAAGAACAAGTTAAATCTGCTGAAGTAGAGAAGAGTTCATTCGCTTTAGAGGAAAGACAAAAAGACCTTGATTTGAAGAAGAGCGAATTGAATGAAATCGTATCTGAAACTAAACAAGAGGAAGAAAAGTTAAGAGATAAAACAAAAGAGTTAGAAACAAAAATCGAACCACGTCTTTTGCAATCTTTTAAACGTATTCGTAAAAACTCTCGCAATGGTTTAGGTATCGTTTATGTACAACGTGATGCTTGTGGCGGTTGTTTTAATAAAATTCCACCTCAACGTCAATTGGATATTCGTTCTCGTAAAAAAGTTATTGTTTGCGAATACTGTGGTAGAATTATGATTGACCCAGAATTGGCAGGTGTAGAAATCGCTGCAAAGGTTGAAGAAGCACCAGCACCAGCAAAAAGAACAATTAGAAGAAAAACTGCAGAATAATTTCTGATTAAACTCTGATATAAAGGGATGTAACTACGTGTTGCATCCCTTTTTTGTTATGTATTATTCGCATATTAAAAGGAGAGTGCGATATCAATATAGCATGCATATTGTATTTATGGTTGCATAATAGAGTTTTAAAAAGCATTCTTGCAATATGTATTGAGTTTAATCTAATATATCTAAAAGAGACAAACTATCCATTTAGTAACTTCTTTTTCTATTTCTCGATTTTTTTTAAGTTAACTAAACAAAGAAAGTATTTCATTGTTTAAATATAAGTCATTAAACAACTTATAACTTATGAAAATATGGGGTTGGGGCTTAGTGTTCCTTTTTTTATTTACTAATACGATTTCAGCTCAGAATGTTAATCGATATTTGAAAAAACCATTACCACAAACTTGGTTGGGTGCACAAACAGGTGATGAAAATGATGGTTATGAACTGTTTCAGCAGACTCTCCCAACTGAGGATCAATGGTGGAAGTTATTTGGCGATACGATGTTAGATTCTTTGATTGCTCAAGCTGTGGATAATAATTATTCAGTTTTGCTTGCAATAAATAGAATGAATATTGCTAAATACGATGTAAGGATTGCTCGAAGCAGTTATTTCCCGTCAATTGATTTAGGGGCCGGTTGGACTAAAGAGCAAACTAGTGGAAGAATATCTTCTGGGGTTCCTCAATCTCGTGAGGAGTATTATAATGCTGGCTTAAATATGAGTTGGGAGATAGATGTATTTGGGCGTATTCGCAATAAGGTTAAAATGGAGAAGGAAACATATATGGCAAGTAAAGAAGATTATTTGGCCGTAATGGTTTCGTTGACTGCCCAAGTTGCAACCGCTTATATTAGTCTACGAGAAGTTCAGCAAGAGTTAGATGTGGTAAAGCGTAACTGCAAAACACAAGAAGAAGTATTAGCTATGACAGAAGCTAAATTTAATGCCGGTTTGGTTTCCAAATTGGATGTAGCCCAAGCCAAATCAGTATATTATAGCACAAAATCCTCAATACCATCATTAGAAACTAGTATTAATCAATATATTAATTCTATTGCGGTGTTATTGGGTGCGTATCCCGATGAGATAAAAGAAGTTTTATCGATACCCAAACCGATGCCCGAATATATGGAGCCGATTGGCGTAGGTATACCTGAAGATTTAATACTTAGAAGACCAGATATAAGAGAAGCACAACGACAAGTTGGGGCAGAAGCTGCAAATCTTGGTTTATCAAGATCAGATTGGTTACCACAGATATATTTAAAAGGGGCAGCAGGATTCTCATCTAGAAAATTAAATAAAGACTTTATTAATCACAAAAGTTTCACCTATGAGATTGCTCCAACTTTAACATGGACCATATTTGCAGGTGGACAAATTATTAATGCTACGCGTCAGGCAAAAGTTCAACTTGATGAAGCTATAAATGAATACAACGAAACGATATTGAATGCTGTTCAAGAGGTTGATAATGCTATAGTTGCTTATAAAAACTATATAAAAGAGGTTATTGCTCTACGCGAAGTGTGTTATCAAGGAGAAGAAACATTAAACCTATCAGTCAATTTATACAAAGAAGGTTTATCTCCATTTCAAAATGTAGTCGATGCCCAAAAATCACTGTTAACCTATCAAAATCAATTGGTACAAGCCAAAGGAAGTACATTGGCCCAATTGATAACACTTTATCAAGCTCTTGGAGGAGGATGGAATAATTAAAATATAAAATAATTAAATCAAGATAGCAATGAAAAAAATATTGTATATACTTCTCATTCTTCCTCTTATTGTAGGTTGTAAAGAGAAAAAAACAAAGAAAGCTGTAGCCTTTGTACCTGAAATAAGTGTTACGAAACCTGTTGTCGAAGATGTTGAGTTAACAAAAGATTATCCTGGTTATTTAACTTCAGAGCAAACTGTCAATTTGGTAGCAAGAGTAAATGGAACTCTAGAGTCGATTAAGTATGAACCCGGTACAAGAGTAAAGAAAGGGCAAATATTATTTGTTATTGAACCAACAATATACAAAAATGATGTAGCTCAAGCACAAGCTACATTACTAACCTCGCAATCGCAATTGGAGTACTCTCGCAATAATTATGTTAGAATGCAACAAGCGCTCAAGAGTGATGCCGTAAGTCAGATACAGGTAATTGAAGCACTTGCTAATGTTCGCGAAGACTCTGCTTCGGTGAATAATGCTGTGGCTGCCTTAAATACTGCCAATACCAATTTAAACTATTGTTATGTAAAAGCGCCTTTTGATGGAATTGTTTCAAAAAATGTTATAGATGTAGGTAGTTATATCAGTGGAGCAACCGAAGCCACTACGTTGGCTACAATTTATAGAGATGATAAGATGTATGCTTATTTCAATATCTCGGATAATCAATGGATCTCTATGACCTCCGGTGGCAAGCAATTACCATCTGAGATAATGGTTAAGTTAGGTACTGATGGCACAGAAAATTATCCGGCCAAGATCGATTATTTGTCTCCCGATGTTGATATGAGTACGGGTGAGATTACATTGAGAGCTAGCTTCAATAATGATGATAAGCTATTGAAGAGTGGATTGTATGTAAGTATTACATTGCCTTATGCAGAAGATAAAAATGCCATTCTTGTAAAGAATGCATCTATGGGAACTGATCAATTAGGTAAATATCTGTATGTGGTAAATGATTCTAATACGGTAGAATACAGGCATATAGAGGTTGGGCAGATTATAGATGATACAATGCGAATTGTGACTAAAGGCATATCACCCAATGAAAGATATGTTACGATTGGACTCATGAAAGTACGTAATGGTATGAAAATTAAGCCAGTCAATGAATAATTAACTACTAAATCAAGAATCTATGTTCTCGAAGTTCTTTATAAATAGACCCATTTTTGCTACTGTATTAGCCTTACTGATGATAGTGGGGGGTATGGTGGCACTTACAAGTCTGCCTATAGCACAATATCCGGAAATTACACCGCCTACAGTACAAGTTTCGGCTACATATCCGGGTGCTGATGCTCAAACAGTTGCTCAAACTGTTGGTATGCCTATTGAACAGCAAGTAAATGGGGTTGATGGTATGTTGTATATGTCGTCTACTTCATCCTCTTCAGGCTCATACAATTTGACTGTAACATTTGCTGTAGGTACAGACATTGATATGGCCACCGTACAAGTGCAGAATCGTGTAAATATAGCCAATTCATCTTTGCCAAATCCAGTTGTTGTGCAAGGTATAACGGTGCAAAAACAATCTACCGATATTGTTTTATTTTTGACACTTGTGTCAACAGATTCTATCTACGATGCTTTATATTTAAATAATTATGCTACTCTTAACTTCTCCGATGAGTTGACTCGTTTGCCCGGTGTTGGAAATGTTACGATAATGGGGGCGGGTGATTACTCCATGCGCATATGGATGAATCCGGAGATCATGAGAATAAGAGGTATATCTCCGTCAGATGTATATGAAGCCATTGCAGCACAGAATATCGAAGTAAGTGCCGGTTCGGTAGGACAGGCAATTGATAAAGACAATAAAAATGCCTTTCAATATACTTTGATTGTAAAAGGACGTCTAACGACTCCCGAAGAGTTTGGAGATATTATTGTAAAAGCAAATAGTGATGGAAGCTTTTTGCGAATAAAAGATATAGGTACAGTAGAGCAAGGCACCGGATCGTATGATTTTACATCGTCGCTATCGGGTAAACCAACTGCTGCCATTGCCATCTATCAACAACCAGGATCCAACTCGATTGATGTTGCCAAAGTAGTAGAGGCTAAGATGGAAGAATTAGCCAAATATTTCCCTGCCGGCATCGAATATAGTGTTACTCTTAATACTACTACAGTAATCAATGCATCAATAAAAGAGGTATTGGTAACTCTATTAGAAACAACATTGCTTGTAGTGTTGGTAATCTTTATATTCCTACAAAATTTTAGAGCAGTAATAATTCCATGTATCGCTATTCCGGTTTCGTTAATAGGTACTTTGGCCGTTATGGCTATATTGGGATTCTCCATTAATACGCTTACACTGTTCGGAATGATATTGGCCGTTGCCATTGTGGTAGATGATGCCATTGTGGTAACAGAGAATTCATCGCGTCTGCTCGAAACGGGTAAATACACAACCAAAGAAGCTGTTACAAAGGCGATGGACGAGATAATTGGCCCAATTGTAAGTATTGTGCTTGTTATGTTGGCTGTATTTATTCCGACTACCTTGATTAGCGGTGTTTCAGGGCAATTATTTAAGCAGTTTGCTTTAACAATTGCAGCTTCAACTGTATTGAGTGGATTCAATTCATTGACATTAACGCCTGCATTGTGTGCGTTATTCTTAGAGCGACCAAAAGAAACAAAATTCTTCTTGTTCAAGTGGTTTAACAAAGGATTTGGTTATATACAAGATGGATATGATAAGATAGTTGAATGGTTCATTCGTAGAACAGGTATAGCTTTGTTGACATATGCTATAATCACAGCAATTGCCGTGTTCTTATTTATGAAATGGCCTTCTACATTCATTCCAGACGAAGATGATGGATATTTTATAAGTATGGTTCAATTGCCTCCTGCTGCTAGTATTGAGCGTACAGAAGATGTTTGTTTGCAAGTCAATAAAATACTAGATACATATCCTGAAGTAGAAAGTTATATTCAGATTGCAGGATTTTCGATGATGGCAGGCGGTGCAGAAACAAATGGGGGAACTTATTTTGTAATACTAAAACCATGGTCAGAACGTAAAGGCAAAGAGCATACCGTATTTTCTGTTGTTAAAAGGTTCAATGAAGATGTTTATGGTATTCAAAATGCCGAGATTTATGGTATGGTTCCACCGGCAATTCCAGGTCTTGGAACAACAGGAGGGTTGCAAATGCAGCTTGAGGATACTAAGAACTTAGGATCATCTGCTATGCAACAGGCGGTTAATGTGTTATTAGAAACATATACCACTAAGCCTGCACTTTCTGAAATGAATAGTCAGTATCAAGCAAATGTGCCTCAATATTTTCTCAATATAGACCGTGATAAAGTGATGTTCATGGGTTTGCAGCTAAATGATGTATTTACTACATTAGGTTATTATATGGGGGCTACCTATGTCAATGATTATGTTAGATATGGGCATATTTATCAAGTTAAAATAGAGGCTGATAATAAATCGCAAAAGTATATTGAAGGTGTATTGAAGTTGAGTGTAGAAAATAGTCAAGGTACAGCTGTACCATTTTCATCATTCACAACAATAGAAGAAATCTTAGGTCAAGATCAGATTTCAAGATATAATATGTATACTACAGCAGCAATAACAGTTGATGCGAAAGATGGTTACAGTACCAGTGAGGCCCTACAACAAATGGGCGAATTGGTGGACGAAGAACTAAATGGACAATTTGATTACGAATGGACTTCAATGGCTTATCAAGAAACCCAAGCAAGTACCTCGACCGTTATTATATATGGTATGGCATTTATCATTGTATTTTTGGTTCTTGCTGCCAAGTATGAAAGTTGGATGAATCCGATTGCTTCTATAATGGGTATTCCTGTAGCATTGCTTGGTGCATTACTCGGCTGCTTTATAATGGACACACCAATTAGTATCTATTCTGAAATTGGAATTGTTCTGCTGATAGCCCTTTCTGCCAAAAATGGTATCTTGATTATTGAGTATGCTCGAGATTATCATACGGCAGGAAAATCAATCGAAGAATCAGCAACAGAAGCAGGGCATGTAAGGTTGCGTCCTATCTTAATGACTTCATTGGCGTTTGTGTTTGGTGTTATGCCATTGCTGTTCTCTACGGGTGCAGCAGCTAATAGCCGTATCGCATTGGGTGCAACTGTTGTATTTGGTATGGCTATCAATACAATATTGGCAACTATCTATATACCTATTTTCTATGCTATTACTCAAAAGCTACAAGAGAAATTTAGATGGAAGAGAGATGGCGGTGATGCTGATGAACCGGTAAATGATGGTGGACAAGTTTAGGTTATTTGAATATATATAGAAGAATGCAGGTAAGAACTATGGTTTTGCCTGCATTCTTTTTAGATTTAATGGATAGGTTACTATAATAACGAATGTAGATTGTTTGAGCTAACATGATAACTGTTAACTATTATCACGCTACATGTATATATTCAACGCGATAACTGTTAACAGTTATCGGCTGTTTTGTTAATAACCTACTGTCAATTTAATAATGAACATCAAACCAACGGAGTTATTATAACTTGTTAATGTATATATCATACTATTATTTAATCATAGATGTAATGAAATATACAATAATTACTCGTTATGTGCGAATTGTATAAAAACAGGTTGTGAATATTTGACTGTGGATTTGTTCTTATATTCGCTGTAAATTATAATATCTAAATACTTGACATGATATTTTTAATATATTTTAGTTGTCATGGTTAATTTTAAAATGTATTTTTGGAATCAAATTAAATTCTTTACTATAGATTGAATTTGAGTAATTAATAAATAACAAGAAGTTAAACATATAAAATAATACTATCTTATGGCTGAAACTATTGATATTCGTGAACTTAACGAACGTATTGAAAAGCAAAGCGCATTTGTGACAAACCTTATGACTGGTATGGATCAAATCATTGTTGGTCAAAAACATTTGGTTGAATCACTACTTATCGGACTTTTATCAGATGGACATGTATTGCTAGAAGGTGTGCCTGGTTTGGCAAAAACTTTAGCTATCAAAACATTGGCGTCTTTAATCGACGGTAAATATAGTCGCGTTCAGTTTACTCCCGATTTATTACCTGCCGACGTTTTAGGTACTATGGTTTATAGCCAAAAGGATGAAACATTCCAAGTTAAAAAAGGACCAATCTTTGCTAACTTCGTATTGGCTGATGAAATAAACCGTGCTCCTGCAAAAGTGCAAAGTGCTTTGCTTGAAGCTATGCAAGAAAGACAAGTTACTATTGGTAAAGAAACTTTCTTATTGCCAGAACCATTCTTAGTGTTGGCAACACAAAACCCTATCGAACAAGAAGGTACTTATCCGCTACCTGAAGCGCAAGTTGACCGTTTCATGTTGAAAGTGGTTATTAGCTATCCTAAGTTCGAAGAAGAAAAATTAATTATCCGCCAAAATATCAATGGTGAGAAATTTAATGTTAAACCAATTTTGAAAGCTGAAGAAATACTAGAAGCGCGCAAAGTGGTTAGACAAGTATATTTGGATGAGAAAATTGAACGTTATATCGTAGATATCGTGTTCGCTACTCGTTATCCTGAAAAATACGACTTAAAAGAGTTGAAAGATATGATTGGCTTTGGTGGATCACCTCGTGCTTCTATCAACCTTGCTCTTGCAGCTCGTACTTACGCATTTATCAAACGTCGCGGATATGTAGTGCCCGAAGATGTTCGTGCTGTAGCACATGATGTACTTCGCCACCGTATCGGCTTGACATACGAAGCTGAAGCAAATAACATTACATCTGACGAAATCATTAGCAAAATCTTGAACAAAGTTGAAGTGCCTTAATATTTGAGAATTAGCAATTATTTTAATTCATTTATTCTCAATTTATTCAAATGGAAACAAGTGAAATTTTAAAAAAGGTACGAAAAATAGAAATAAAGACACGTGGATTGTCTAACAACATTTTCGCGGGCCAATATCACTCTGCCTTTAAGGGTAGAGGGATGGCTTTTGCGGAGGTTCGCGAATATCAATTTGGTGATGATATACGTGATATCGACTGGAATGTTACCGCACGCTTTCATCGCCCCTTTATTAAGGTGTACGAAGAAGAGCGCGAACTAACTGTGATGTTGATGGTTGATGTTTCTGGTAGTTTGGAGTTTGGTACTATCAAACAATTAAAAAAAGACATGGTAACAGAGATTGCTGCTACTATTGCTTTTTCGGCTATCCAAAACAATGATAAAATTGGTGTTATATTCTTCTCAGATCGTATCGAGAAATTTATTCCTCCCAAGAAGGGTAGAAAGCATATCTTATATATCATTAGAGAACTATTGGATTTTCATCCCGAAAGCCGTCGTACGAATATTCGTATTGGTTTAGAGTATCTTACTAATGTGATGAAAAGACGTTGCACAGCTTTCATGTTGTCAGATTTTATAGATCAAGAGAGTTTCAAAAACGCTTTGACTATTGCTAATAGAAAACATGATATAGTTGCTGTTCAGGTGTACGACAAACGTGTTGAAGAACTACCTGATGTTGGTTTGATGAAACTTAAAGATGCTGAGACTGGACATGAAGAATGGATTGATACATCATCTAAAGGTGTGCGTAAAGCTCATCGTGATTGGTGGCTCAATAAACAAGCTAATTTGAGTGATACATTCAAGAAAAGCAATGTCGATTCGGTGTCTGTTCGTACTGACCAAGATTATGTGAAAGCTCTTATGAACCTTTTTGCTAAACGAAATTAGCCATTTTAATATGAAAAAAAGTAATATCATAATTTTACTGCTCTCATTATTTACTGTGAATAATCTATTTGCTCAATCGGTTACGGTTGAAGCAAAAATAGATTCGTTGCAGATTCTCATAGGCGAACAGGCTAAAATTGAATTGCAAGTTGCAATGGATGCTAATCAAATAGCTGTTTTCCCAACATATCGCGATACATTGATTCGTGGTGTTGAAGTTTTGGATGTTTCTAAACCTGATACACAGTTTTTGAATAATCGCCAACGTATGTTGATTTCGCAAGAATATACAGTAACATCTTTTGACTCAGCTCTTTATTATCTCCCACCAATGGTGGTAGAAGTTAATAACAATGAGTACAAGTCTAATCCTTTGGCATTGAAAGTTTATTCTTTTCCGGTAGACACACTCAATCCTGATATGTTTTTCGGACAAAAAGCGGTGATGAAACCTGCTTTTGTTTGGGGTGATTGGTATTGGTTATTTATTTGCTCTTTCTTAGCAATACCGGTTTTGATTTTATTAATCTATCTTATCATGCGCATTCGCGATAATAAACCGATTATTCGTAAAGTCAAAGTTGAACCTAAATTGCCTCCTCATCAAGCAGCTATGCAAGCGATTGAGAGAATTAAAACAGAAAAAGTTTGGCAAAAGGGTGATTCGAAAGAGTATTATACTCAGTTGACCGATACGATTCGTACTTATATTCGCGATCGATTTGGCTTTAATGCTTTAGAGATGACATCTTCTGAAATTATCGAAAGATTGATGGAAGAAAATGATAAAAATGCTATTAAAGATTTGAAAGAGTTGTTCCAAACAGCCGACTTAGTGAAATTTGCTAAGCACAATCCGTTGATGAACGAGAATGATGCTAACCTAGTAAATGCAATTGAGTTTGTTGATGAAACGAAGGTTGTTGAAGATGAAAATGCGAAACCTCAACCTACCGAAATCACAATCATTGAGAAACGTTCACTGCGAACTAAGATTATTTTAGGATGTGGTATTGCTATACTATCAGTTGGCCTCATTGCCATCTTGGTATATATTATCACCGAACTTTATAATCTTTTTGTTTAAGTCTAATTTATAGATAAAAAATACGAGAATGGTTTTTGCCAACATACAATATTTATTTTTACTACTTCTACTGATACCTTATATAGTATGGTATGTATTAAAGTGGAGGAAGAGTCAAGCTACGTTACAGGTTTCTGACACAAGGGCTTACACACATGCACCTAAGAGTTATAAAAATTATTTGCTGCATGCACCTTTTCTATTGCGCATCTGTGCTTTGGTATTTTTAATATTGGTTTTGGCTCGTCCACAATCAACAGATAAATGGCAAAATAGCGAAATTGAAGGGATCGATATCATGATGGCTATCGACGTGTCAACCAGTATGCTTGCCGAAGATTTAAAACCTAATAGACTTGAAGCTGCTAAAGATGTAGCGGCTTCATTTATTAGCGGTCGCCCAAATGATAATATCGGTATTACACTATTTGCTGGTGAAACTTTTACTCAATGTCCTTTGACTGTCGATCATGCTGTATTGCTTAATTTGGTAAACAACGTGAAAACGGGGTTAATCGAAGATGGTACAGCTGTTGGTATGGGTATTGCAAATGCGGTAACTCGATTGAAAGATAGTAAGGCCAAGTCGAAAGTTATTATTCTTTTGACGGATGGTACTAATAATAGGGGAGATATATCGCCTCTAACTGCTGCCGAGATTGCTAAAAGTTTTGGCATTCGTGTTTATACCATTGGGGTTGGAACCAACGGTACTGCACCGTATCCATATCCGGTAGGCAATACTGTACAGTACATAAATGTGCCTGTTGAGATTGATGAGAACACACTGACACAAATTGCAGGAACTACTGATGGAAATTATTTTCGTGCAACAAGTAACTCTAAATTAAAAGAGGTTTACGAAGAAATTGACAAATTGGAGAAGACTAAATTGAATGTGAAAGAATATAGCAAACGACAAGAGGAATATAGACTTTTTGCCTTGCTTGCTCTTTTGTGTGTGTTATTAGAAGTTTTACTTCGCAACTCTATCTTAAAAAAGATACCTTAAAAATTGATTGATTATGTTTCGATTTGAAGAACCAGCATATTTATACTTACTATTTTTAGTACCATTATTAGTGCTATTCTATCTCTATTCAAATTATAGAAGAAGAAAAGCAATCAGACGTTTTGGCGATCCTGAACTAATGCAACAGCTAATGCCTGCTGTATCAAAATACAGACCGGATGTTAAGTTCTCGCTATTGGTTTTTGCTATTGCGCTTTTTTCGGTTTTATTGGCTCGCCCACAATTTGGCTCTAAGCTTGAAACTGTGAAACGCAAAGGTGTAGAAGTGATGATTGCACTCGATATTTCTAATTCGATGATGGCGCAAGATATTCAACCAACTCGTTTGGAAAAGGCCAAAAGACTAATCTCTAGATTAGTTGATGGCATGGAAAATGATAAAATTGGGATGATTGTATTTGCTGGAGATGCTTTTACTCAATTGCCTATTACAAGTGATTTCATATCTGCTAAGATGTTCTTAGAAACTATTACTCCTGAATTGGTTTCTAAACAGGGTACTGCTATTGGTGCAGCTATCAATCTTGCAGCTCGTAGTTTTACTCCACAAGAAGGGGTAGGTAAAACTATTATCGTTATCACCGATGGTGAAAATCATGAGGGAGGTGCAGTAGAAGCTGCAAAAGCTGCTGCTGAAAAAGGAATACAGGTAAATGTATTGGGTATTGGTATGCCCGAAGGTGCTCCAATTCCTATTAAAGGAACGAATGATTTTAGACGCGACCGTGAAGGAAATGTAGTGGTTACTCGCCTTGATGAAGCGATGTGTCAAGAGATTGCTAAAGACGGAAAAGGTATTTATATTCGTGTTGATAATACCAATTCTGCTCAAAAAGCAATCGAAAAAGAAATTAATAAAATGGCCAAAACTGATGTTGAATCTAAAGTATATACTGATTTCAATGAACAGTTTCAATCTGTAGCATGGATCATTTTATTATTGTTATTGGCCGAATTGCTAATCTTAGAATGTAAGAACCCCTTGTTTAGAAATATTCATTTGTTTTCAAATAAGAAATAATACGTATATGAATATCAGATATATTATATTTATTGCTGGTTTATTTGTCTTTGCTTCTGCATCTGCACAAAAAGAAGAACGCGACTATATTCGTAAAGGTAATCGTCTTTTTAATGATAGTGTTTTTGTAGATGCTGAGATTAATTATAGAAAGGCGTTAGAGATAAATCCTAATTCTTCCGTTTCGATGTATAATCTAGGAAATACGCTTTCGCAACAACAAAAGTTCGAAGAGGCTATGGAACAATATGTTGCTACGGCCAAAATTGAAAAGGATAAGGATAAGTTAGCTCATATTTACCATAATATGGGGGTTATATTCCAAGCTGGCAAAGATTATGCTAAGGCTATTGAAGCTTATAAAATGTCTCTTAGAAATAATCCGAAAGATGATGAGACTCGATATAACTTGGCGCTTGCTCAAAAGCTATTGAAAGATCAAGAGCAAAACCAAGATCAGAATCAAGATCAAAATCAAGACCAAAACCAACAGGAGCAACAACAAGACCAGAATCAGGATCAACAAAATGAGAATGATAAGAAGGATGAAAAACAGCAACAACCTCCTCAGCAACAACAAAATGAGAATGAAATGTCTAAGGAGAATGCTGAACAACTGTTGAACTCTGTGATGCAAGACGAAAAAGATACACAGGATAAGGTTCAAAAACAGCAACAGGCTGTTCAAGGTGGACGCTTAGAGAAGGATTGGTAATTTATTTAATTGGATAATTAATAATTTCAAATAGAATGAGAAGAGTTATTTTCTTATTGATCGCTATTTTAATAGTAAATCTAAAGACTTTTGCAGATGATAAGATTTCTTTCACTGCAACTGCACCCGATGTTGTGGTGGTAGGTGATCAATTTAGACTTTCATATAAAGTTACAACACAAAAGGTAAAAGACTTGCGAGTTCCTTCTATAAAGGGATTCGAAGTTTTGATGGGACCTAATCGTAGTTCATTTTCTAATACGCAAATTGTAAATGGAAAAATGACTTCTGAGAAGGGTGTTACCTTTACTTATATTTTGATGGCGAATGCTGAAGGTGATTTTAGTATTCCTGGTGCTACTATCAATGCCGATGGAGAACAAATGATTTCTAATTCGGTTAAGATTAAAGTATTACCTCCAGATCAAGGGACTTCATCTAATTCAAGTCAAGGTGGTCGTACTAAATTAAGCGCTTCTGCTGGCTCTAATTCGGCAACAGTCTCTAACCAAGATGTATTTGTAACTGCTAATGTGTCTAAAACTTCTGTTTATGAACAGGAGGCATTCATGCTTACGTATAAAATATATACAAGAGAATCTCGAATGGGATTTGATAATGTAAAACTTCCTGACTTTAAAGGTTTCCATTCTCAAGAGATTGAAAGACCTGCTAATAGTACTTGGTCGCAAGAGCATTACAAGGGAAGAAATTATTACACAACTGTATACAGACAATTCGTATTATTTCCTCAACAAAGTGGTAAACTTGTTATAGAACCTGCACGATTTGATGCAAGTATTGAGAAAGTAGTGCAAAGTGCTGACCCATTTGATGCATTCTTTAATGGTGGCGGAAACGTTGTTTCTGTTAAGAAGGCTTTGACAACTCCCGCAATAGATATTAATGTATTACCTCTTCCTTCTGGCAAACCTGCTGGTTTCTCTGGTGGAGTAGGTGAGTTTAGTATCACATCTTCTATAAATAGTACGGAGGTTAAAACGAATGATGCAATTACTATTAAATTAGTAATATCTGGTACCGGAAACTTGAAATTGCTTTCTAATCCTGAAATTGAATTCCCTGAAGGATTTGAAGTTTACGATCCAAAGGTCGATAATCAAGTTCGCTTAACTGCAAATGGTTTATCGGGTAATAAGATAATTGAATATCTTGCAATTCCACGCTATGCAGGCGATTATAAAATTCCATCTGTTTCATTCAGTTATTTTGATATCAAAAGCAAATCTTATAAAACACTTAAGACTGAAGAATATAATATCCGTGTAGAAAAGGGTGCCGGCAATGCTGAGCAAGTAATATCTAACTTCACGAATAAAGAGGATTTAAAGATCTTAGGCGAAGATATTCGATTCATCAAATTGAATGATGCCGATATACAACCTAGAGGCGAATTCTTTTATGGCTCTCTTGCTTATTGGTTATTCTACATTATTCCTGCTTTAGCTTTTGCTATATTCTTCATAGTTTATCGTAAACAAGCTGCTGAAAATGCAAATGTGGTGAAGATGCGTACTAAGAAAGCTAACAAAGTGGCGCTAAAACGCATGAAGACTGCTGGCAAACTTCTTGCAGAGAATAAGAAAGAAGCTTTTTACGATGAAATTCTAAAAGCCATGTGGGGATATATAAGTGATAAATTAAGTATTCCTGTATCTAAATTATCAAAAGATAATATTTCTGAAAAACTTCGTAAACATGGTGTAGAAGAGGATCTAATTAAAGAATTCTTGGGCGTGCTTGATGAATGTGAATTTGCTAGATTTGCACCAGGCGATGAAAATGAGAAAATGGATAAAGTGTATACATCTTCATTAGCTGTTATCAGCAAAATGGAGAATATAATTAAACACTAAATATAAAGTTATAATTATGAGAAAGATATTTTTCCTTTTGAGTCTTCTAATTTCCATCTCGTCATGGAGCAATCAGCAAGAGGATTCTTATACTACTATAGATTCAATCAATGTTGCAGTTCCTATTAATAAGGCAATAGGGGATAGCGCATACATGAATAATGATTATATATCAGCAGCACAGGCATATGAATCGTTGCTAACAAATGGTGAATCGGCAGAGCTATATTATAATCTAGGGAATAGTTATTATAAAATGGGTGATATTGCTAAAGCTATTTTAAATTATGAAAGAGCTTTATTGTTAGATCCAGGGAGTAATGATATTCGTTTTAACCTTGATATGGCTAAGGCTAAAACCGTTGATAAAGTAGAAGAAACCCCTGAGATATTTTTTGTTTCGTGGACGAAGTCTTTAGTTAATATGCATGGTATTACTGCTTGGGCTATATGTGGTATTGTTTTCTTTATCTTATTCATCGTTTCTTTGTATCTATTTATATTCTCTAAAGTTGTTATGGTGAAGAAGGTAAGCTTCTTTTGTGGACTGTTTTTTGCAATTGTGGTTATCTGTTCAAACATATTCGCAAAGCAACAAGTTAATCGTTTAACTAACCGTGAAAATGCGATTGTGATGACTCCTAATGTAGTTGTTAGAAGTACTCCAAGCGAATCAGGTACAAGTTTATTTGTTTTGCATGAGGGAAGCAAAGTTCAGATTAAAGATTCTTCTATGCGCGAATGGAAAGAGATCACATTGGGTGATGGCAAAGTTGGGTGGATTCCTACTTCGTCAATCGAAATTATCTAAAATCAAAATAATCAATACATTAGAAGGTATATCAATTGCTAATTGATATACCTTTTTTCTTTTTAAAAAATATATTAAATAGTTTGTCCAATCAAATATTTTTGTTAAGTTTATAGCGTGATATAAAAATCACAATAATATTAACCTTTAAATTTATGTGACATGAGAACGATAACATTCAATGAGCTTAGAAAAATAAAAGATTCATTGCCAAGCGGAAGTATGCACAGGATTGCTGATGAATTGGGTATACATGTTGATACTGTACGAAATTTTTTTGGTGGACATAATTTTAAGAGCGGCAAAAGTGTAGGTATACACCTTGAACCAGGACCTGATGGTGGCTTAGTAATGATTGACGATACTACAGTTCTAGATCGAGCTTTGCACATATTAGATGAGATAAATATTCAGAAAGAAGAAACGACTATAATAGCGGTTTAATAAACGGAATTTGTAAAGTAATCCCAATTGTATTAGAAGAACAATTGGGATTATTTTTTTGTTGAATTAATATATAAACAACTTAAAATATGGATGATAAATTAGTAACATTATCAATTCTTACATATTCCAAAGCTCAAATTCTTAAGTCTGTATTAGAAAATGAAGGTATTGAAACAGTGATTCACAATATAAATCAAATTCAACCTTTAATTTCTACTGGAGTAAGAGTGCGAATCAAGGAAAAAGATCTTCCAAAAGCATTGCGTGTTATTGAAAGTTCAGCGTGGCTTTCTGAAAGTGTAATAGGGGAGAAACCAGCTATTGACAAAGATCAAAAGAAAAAGATTCTTGTCCCAGTTGATTTTTCGAGCTATTCAATTAAAGCATGCGAATTTGCTTTTAATCTTGCAAAAACGATTAATTCAGAAGTAATACTTTTGCATGTATATTTTACACCAGTTTACTCATCTTCGTTGCCATATGGTGATGTCTTTAATTATCAAATTACTGATGATGTAACAATTCGTACTATTTTACAAAAAGTACACTCTGATTTAAATCATTTATCTAATACTGTAAAGGATAAAATAAAAGATGGAGAATTCCCCAATGTAAAATATTCTTGTGTTTTAAGAGAAGGAATTCCTGAAGAAGAAATCTTACGTTATTCTAAAGAGCAACAGCCCATTATAACTATAATGGGAACACGTGGACGTAGTCAAAAAGATGTAGATCTTCTAGGTAGTGTCACAGCAGAAGTAATTGAAAGAAGCCGTATACCGGTATTGGCTATTCCTGAGAATACACCTTTTAATAGTTTCGATTCTGTAAAGCGAATAGGTTTCATTACTAATTTCAATCAAAGAGATCTAATTGCTTTCGATACTTTTATAACTGCATGGAACTCGTTTAAATTTTCAATTTCATTGTTATACTTAGCTGATCCTAAAACAGTAACGGATGCTTGGAATAAGATAAAATTAGCTGGCATAAAAGATTATTTCCAAAATCAATATCCAACGCTTGACATTAAATATGATATTGTGTTGAATGATGATCTATTAGAGAATTTGGATAAATATATAAACGAATCTAAAATTGATGTGATAACTATCATTTCATATAAGAGAAATATTTTTGCTCGATTGTTTAATCCCAGTATTGCTAAGAAGGTTATTTTTCATTCAGACACACCTTTACTTGTTATTAACGGTTAAAATTCGTATCTTTAATTCTTAACAAGGATAAATCCTTTTTGAATATTGAATTCTAGAAAGATTTATAATTGGTATTATGTTTAGTATAAAATATAGATAAAAAGAGAGTCGCCTACTACTATTAGTAAGCGACTCTCTTTTTTATTATGTATTCAATAATCAAAGGCCATACTTTATTTAGGCATTATAAATTTTAATGCCTAAATAAATATATGTATTAATTATTACATGATACTTTCAATCTCTTCAAATTGAGGTCCCATGTTAAGGTTATAGTAAATTCTATATAAACCTGGAGCCCAAAGATCTTTTTGATCAGGACGAAGAGTTCTTACTTTTTCATAGTAAGGAAGTGCTTCTTCATACATTTTTTTGATAGTAGCTTGATCGCTAGCATATTTTGGATTGTTGATATCAGTAGTAGCAGCATCAGATACATCTTGAGCTTTCATCAACAATACAAGACCTAAGTTTGAGTAAGCTTCAGCATATTCAGGGTCAGCTTCAATAGTCTTTTTGTAGAAGTTGATAGCTTGCTCATAATCCTTCATATTGTGATAAAGGTATGCTTTTACGTACAAATAAAGCTTGTTGTTTGGTTCTTTAGCCAACATGCTATCAGCAAAATCCATTGCTTTTTCTGGTTGGTTAGAGCTACTATAATAGTCTACCAAGTTAGCGAAGAAGTATTGGTTTTCTGGGAATTTCAAGATACCATCTTGAAGAGTTTGAACCCATTTAACAGTATCACCTTTCAATGCTTCAGCCCATAATTGCATAGCTACCGAACCATTTTCTTTGTCTTTAACAGCGATTGGAGCATATTTAATGATAGATGCATTGTCTTCTGCATTGTTAGCAGCCAAAAGTGCATAATATGCGATTTGAGGCATCAATGTATCAGTTTCTGCGATACTACCCTTTTCGTTTAACATTGGGTAAGAAGCAGATTCAACATAAGTACCAAAGAATTTCAAAGCAGCTTTGCTATCATTTCTGTTGAATGATTCAATACCACCATTGATTAAGTTTGGACGTTCTGCCAACATAGAAGCAGCATTAGCTTTTCTATATTTGTTTTTGACTTTACCTTTTTCGTTAGGTACTTCAGACAATTCATCACAAACTAAGAAATACTCATACATTTTCAAAATGCTATTGTACACAGTCATTGTGTCGTAAGCTTTTTGCAAAAATGCATTTTTCATTTGTTCTTCGTTGATTCTTTTTTGGATTTGTCCTGCTGCATCCCAAGTAGCTGCATCATCTTTTGTTTCTGCGTTTACAAGAGCTGCGTCAATAAGTTGCTGAGCTTTTTTAAAGTCAGGTTTTACGTCATTGGCTGCTGCACGAGCATCTTTTACGTTCTTTTGTTGAGCGTAAGAGAAGCTAAAAGCCATCAATAACACCATTGAAAATAGAATTCTTTTCATGATTGTTGTTTTTGATTAATTAGTAATTTATAATATTTTGTCTATTCTTTTACTTCTTCGTTGATATCGTTGATTTCATTAATATCCTCAACAATATCATTTACATCGCTTATGATGTTTCCTTCTACTTCTTCCATTGGGATTTCATCTTCAAGGCTTTCAGTTGTAACTTTACAAACAGAACCGATATGATCGTTACGTTTCTCTAAGTTGATTAAACGAACACCTTGTGTTGCACGTCCCATGATACGGATATTAGCAACATTTAAGCGAAGAGTAATACCAGATTTATTAATGATCATCAAGTCATTATCGTCAGTAACAGATTTGATTGACACCAATTTACCTGTTTTATCAGTGATGTTCATAGTTTTAACACCTTTACCACCACGATTAGTTTTACGATAATCCTCAATTTCAGAACGTTTACCATAACCTTGTTCCGAGATAACCATTACCGATTCAGTTTCTAGGTTTTTGATACAAATCATACCCACAACTTCATCGTTGCCATCTTGATCAAGCATGATACCACGTACACCGGTTGCATTACGGCCCATCACACGTACAGCAGCTTCGTGGAAACGAATAGCACGTCCGTTACGGTTAGCAATAATGATTTCATTATTACCGTTGGTCATACGTACATCAATTACGCTATCATCTTCTCTGATGGTGATTGCATTAACACCGTTTTGGCGAGGACGAGAATATTGTTCAAGAAGAGTTTTCTTGATAACACCATTTTTAGTACAGAATAGTACATAATGGCTGTTGATATATTCTTTATCTTCCAAGCTCTTCACGCGTAAGTATGCAGTTACAGCATCGTCAGAATCGATATTCAATAGATTTTGGATTGCTCTACCTTTAGAAGTTTTGCTTCCTTCAGGAATAGCATATACTTTCAACCAATAGCACTTACCTTTTTGAGTAAAGAACATCATGGTATTGTGCATAGTTGCTGGGTAGATATGTTCTACGAAGTCTTCATCACGAGTTTCAGAACCTTTCGAACCTACTCCACCGCGGTTTTGAGCACGGAATTCAGTCAAAGGAGTACGTTTGATATAACCCATGTGCGAGATAGTGATAATCATTTCATCATCCGCATAGAAATCTTCAGGATTGAATTCTTCAGAAGAGTATACAATTTCAGAACGACGATTATCTCCATATTTAGCTTTAACCTCTGCCAATTCGTCTTTAATTACTTGACGACAAATCTCATCATTCGTCAAAATGCTCTCTAAATAAGCAATTTGTTTCATGATTTCTTCATATTCGGCATGAAGTTGATCTTGCATTAGACCAGTAAGCTGACGTAAACGCATCTCAACAATTGCACGAGCTTGGATATCGCTCAATTCAAAGCGTTCAATTAAGCCGGTGATAGCTTCTGCAGGAGTTTTTGCTGCACGAATAATGCGGATTACTTCATCAATATTGTCTGATGCAATGATAAGACCTTCAAGGATGTGTGCACGTTCTTTTGCTTTTCTCAAATCAAATTGAGTACGGCGAATAACTACTTCGTGTCTGTGTTCTACGAAGTTGCTTACAAGATCTTTAAGGTTTAAAGTTCTTGGACGACCATGTACCAAAGCTACATTGTTAACACCAAATGATGTTTGCAATGCAGTCATCTTGTATAGTTTGTTCAATACAACGCTAGCGTTAGCATCACGTTTGATATCGATAACGATACGCATACCTTCGCGGTCTGATTCATCGTTTGCATTCGAAATACCTTCAATTCTCTTGTCGTTAACAAGATCAGCGATGTATTTAATAAGTTCAGCCTTATTTACATTGTAAGGGATTTCGGTGATAACGATTTTATCGTGGTTGTTGTGAGTCTCAATCTCAGCCTTAGCACGCATAACTACGCGACCGCGACCAGTTAGATATGCTTCACGAACACCACTGATACCATAAATATAACCACCTGTAGGGAAGTCAGGAGCTGTAACATAGTTCATAAGCTCTTCGATCTCTACTTCAGGATTATTGATATACGCTTCACAAGCATCAATTACTTCTGAAAGATTGTGAGGTGGCATGTTTGTAGCCATACCTACTGCGATACCCGATGCACCGTTTACCAAAAGATTTGGAATACGAGTAGGCATTACAGTTGGTTCAGACAATGTATTATCAAAGTTAGGAGTAAAATCTACAGTATCTTTGTAGAGGTCGTCCATCATTGTTTCACCTAATTTGTTG
>CAMTPH010000012.1 GCA_947074345.1 uncultured Bacteroides sp.
AAATGACCCATGACATTAATTGTTTACCGTCAACGGTTGTTGTCCAACGCTCTTTTACTTCACCTATCTTTATTTGGTCGAAAATATGATCGTTCTCGTGTGTTAATTGTTGAATACCATAATTGTTTGATGGGTCGATAATGAATATATCTTCCGCTTTTCTCATAGAACGGCGAATGCATAATATCTTATTACCAATCATTGATGGATGAACATAATCATAATCTCCTTCGGTAATTTGTACGTATTCACCTTTCAAATTCATATTGAATAGTAAAGTGCGGCCATGCCATACAGAAGTGAAATAGATTGTTTGTGTGGTATTATCCCAACAGAACTCAGCAACATCTTGGTCAAAATTCACTGTTAGATCTGTTTTCTTTTTGGTTGCTAAATCCATTAAATATAAACGATTCTTATCACTTTCGTATCCATCATGTTCCATGCTTAACCACGCCATGTATTTGCCGTCGTTCGTAAAACGTGGATTCATGTCATACCCCATATTCTGATCTGGATCGCCTGGAAGCTTACATAAATTTACTTCTGTTTTATTATCAATATTATAAAGATATATATCAGAATCGGTAGACAATGTATAAGCCGTACCTGCTTTCTTTTTACATGAATAAGCTATATTCTTACTGTCTGGAGTCCATGATAACTCTTCAATTCCGCCGAAAGGCAAAAGTGGAGATTCAAATTTAGTGCCTTCCAATATATCGGTAGCTGTAGATATTACATTGCCATCGTATGAAGCATAAAATGGATGAGGAACTGTTTCAAGCCAATGATCCCAATGTTTATACATCAAGTCATTTGCCATCATTGCGGTTGTTTTAGGTAAATCTTTATATAAATCATCAGGATGATATATATATGGTGCTTGAGAGATAAATAAAACATTTAGACTATCTGGTGAAAACAGAAAGCTTTCTATGTCTTTGTCGAATGATGATATCTTTTTTCTGTCAGTACCATCAGGGTTCATTGTCCAGATTTCTTTTTTGTTAGTAACATCACTAATAAAAGCAATCTTATTTCCATTTTCAATCCATTGTGGATTATTCTCATCCGATGCATCATTCGTAAGCAGCGTGTCATTCGTTCCATTTTTATCCATGATCCGAATTACATTACGTCCACGATTTTCTTCGATACTAAAGTAAGTTACAACGTATACAATCTTTTCTCCATCGGGAGAAGATGTACAAGAGTTTATATGCCCCATAGCCCACATTACTTCTAATGTGAGAATACCATCTGTAATTTTCAAATCATTTCTTCCAATTATAGACTTTGATTTAGTTTCTGAACTTCTTTGATCATCATCAGAAGCACTAGTTTTTAATTTAATTGTCATAACATCAAGTATTATTTATAAAGTCATCTGTATTTTAATTTATCAGCTTAGAGAATAATGCTTCAATCTTGTCTTCTTTCATATTATAAACTATTGTTGAGGCTTTACTCCTAGACAATTATATGGAAAATACTAATGGCAGAACTGTAAGTTATTTTACTTATTCAAGGACTGAACAATCATGCTATTAAATTGTTCAGACTCCATTTTCTATCAAAAAAAGAGTTCTATGACCAATTATATTCGAATAATAAACCTTTCATGTATCTATTGAATCCTTATTTGCTCTCCTATAAGTATCACAATATTGTAATGGAGAAGAATATTAAACGTAAGAATAAAAGTGGATGATTTTTTGTTCTTTGTTATGTATATGCTAGAATTCAGATATTCCCATTACCAACAATACTATGGAAATCACTGTGAATAGTAACAATAATGCAGCTATCCATTTTTCGTAAGTTTGAAATGCTTTTTCTCCTGGTTGAATATTTTCTTTTCGTGCTTTGTAGAATACAAATATTCCAGGTGTATAAAATATGGTGCACAACATAAATAATATTAAACCACCGGCATAAATTAGCCAGAAACAGAAAATAGAGGTAACTATTCCTACAAAGCGGAAATAATATTTCTGGCGCGTTGATGTATATGGTAGTGATTTTGAATCATAGGTTGCTTTCCAAAGATAGAGCCCGCAAAAAAGATATGGAGGTAATATTGTGATGCTAGTCATATCTAGAGCAGCCATATATATTGATTTAGAGAAGGTAACCAATATAATGAATATTTGCATTAATAAACTTGAAACAAACAATCCAAAGAGTGGGGAGTTGTTTTTGGTTACTTTCATGAATTGTTTGGGAAGGATTTTAACTTGTGCTGCTGTAAAAGGAACTTGTGCACATAATAAGGTCCATGATATCCAACAAGTTAATACCGCTATAATAACACACACTATGACAATATAATAGGCCCAATCGCCTGCAACACTTTTAAGAACATATGCTATCGAAGGGTCTTCAAGTTTTGATAATTGGGCTTGATGCATTAAACCATAACTTAATATACTAACTGCTGAGTATAGTATTAATGAAAGAAAGAAACCAATCATTCCGGATCGGCTTACATCTTTGGCCCTCTTTGCACGATTTGACATGACAATTGCCCCTTCTATACCCATAAAGCAGAATATATTTACAAGCATGGTACTTTTAATTTGCTTAGCCATGGTCCCTAAGTCTGGGTTTGTGCCCCAAAAATCGAACTCAAACGTTCCCATCTTAAAAAAGACGATTAATAAAACAACAACTAATATTAATGAAGCAAACTTAAAAATAGTAACAATAGTGTTTAGCGTGACAGCAGTTTTTACTCCTAGTGAAATAATAAAAAACATAATCCAAATAAATACTGAACTAAAAATTACTGTAGGCCATGTCTTTAAGAATAAAGGGAAAAAAGCACCAAATGAGTTACTGAGCATAATAGATAATAATACATTGCCAACAACTACACATAGCCAATAACTCCAAGCAATATTAAAACCAACATAATTGCCAAATCCTTCGAGAGCATATTGATATATACCAGCATTTAAATCAGGGCGATAAGTTGCTAAAATTTTAAATGTTAGAACAAGAAAGAATACTCCAATCCCGACTATAATCCATGATAGTATAGCTGCTCCCACTCCTGCGCCAACAGCTATGTTCTGGGCTATATTGAAGATTCCTCCTCCTATCATAGACCCTAAAACTAAACCGGTAAGGCCTAGTAATCCTAACTTATCATTTGTATTTGCCATGGCAGTTATTATCTGTAATCATCATTAAGGATAAAGTTAAAGTGATAATTCATTGGTGTTTTCTTTAAACAATTATAAATAATGATTGTTTGATTTTTGTAA
Source organism: uncultured Bacteroides sp. (assembly GCA_947074345.1). Taxonomy (GTDB): domain Bacteria; phylum Bacteroidota; class Bacteroidia; order Bacteroidales; family Bacteroidaceae; genus Bacteroides. Next base: position 3,273 of record CAMTPH010000012.1, read on the forward strand.
TATTTGATAACTAGTAGGAAAGTTAACAGATTACTTGCGTTGTTTTATGATGATGTGATTACTGTTATATCAAACTTATTATTCCAATTATTATAGACTAATTACTATTCTATTTTTATTATAGCTTAATAGAAATAGAATATAAAATAAATATATTATGGGAATTCAGAATGGTAAAGGAGCGATGATTCCTTTCATTACAGTATTTGTAGTATATTGGATATATATTATGAATAGTTTACCCGGATTGGCTGTTGCACCATTGTTAGGTGATTTAAATTCAGTCTTTCCTCATGCATCCGACCTTTCAATTCAGATGCTGAACTTTATCCCTTCGTTGCTGTGTATACCTTTTATTCTTTTTGGAGGTCAACTTGCAGCAAAATATAACAACTTGATGTTGCTTTATATTGGGAATATTGTATTCTTCGCCAGTGGACTTTTGATGTTATTTAGTACTGAACTTTGGCAATTAATCTTGCTTAGTGCACTTTTAGGAGCAGGTTCTGGTATAATGCTTCCTCTTTCTCAAGGGTTTATTGGACAGTTATTTTATGGCAAAGCTAGAACCAAACAATTTGGTATATCTTTGACGATAACTAATGTGGTATTAATTGGTACAAATCTATTTGTTGGGTATATGGGTGAAACCAATTGGAAATTACCATTCTGTGTTTATCTTACACCAATTGTGCCTCTTTTCTTAATTCCTTTCTTGAAAAAGTATGTATTAGTTCATCCACCTAAAGAGGTAAAAGGACAACCAAAGATTAACCAATATAAGAATATAAATATACCTGTGATGATCCGTTATTGTTTGTACATAGGTTTACTTCAATTTCTTACTATGGTATTGAGTATTGATATGGGCTTTCTTGTAGAAGAGTTTCATGAAAAGAGCGGAATCGCGGGTGACATTATTTCTATAGGAATGTTATCTATAGCTCTTGCTGGTTTATGTGTAGGATTCTTTGTTAAAATCCTTAAGAAGGGTATTCTGGAACTTTGCGTTCTAGCTATTGCTTTAGGTTTTACGTTGATTACTTATGCACCTAACCTTTGGATTGTTACTATTGGGTTAGTATTTGGTATGTTCTTTTATGGTATTTGTAATCCTTACGCCACAGATAAAGCTTCTAAAGCAGCTATGGGGCCTGCTGCAATCACTATTACTATGATGTGGGTTTTACTCGTAGTAAATATTGTTTCTGTTGTGGCTCCATTCATAATTGCTTGGGTGAAGAAGTTATTCCATGAACCATCGGATTATCATCAGTTTGCATTCTTATTTATGGCTGTTGTTGCTTATGCATCTGCTTTAATGATATTTGTAAGAAGAATTATTGTTGAGAGAAAAGCTAAGAATAATCCAGTTTTGGCTACAGCTCCTATTGCAAACGGAACAAGTACTACTGTAGATGCTACCACTTCCACTACAACCACACCTGCATCTACATCTGCTCCAACAGGAAATGTTAACTCGAGTAGTTCAGAGAGTAATACAACCAATAATGAATCAGAAAAATCATCATAATATGAAATAATATTTCATTAATTGAAATCATAAAAATAGCCCTCAATATTTGTTGAGGGCTATTTTTATGATATTTCTGTTAGCTATTTAAGATATTTCGCTAACCAGTCCATGAATACACGATTCCATAATACTGAGTTCTGTGGTTTATTAACCCAATGACATTCATCTGGGAAATATAGATGTTCTGCATCTATACCTCTAAGACGTGCAGCACCAAACGCACCTTGCCCTTGCGATACAGGAATACGATAATCCATATCACTGTGTATACAAAGTATTGGTGCATCCCATTTATCGACAAACAAATGTGGTGAGTTTGAGTATGTACGTTGCGCAGCAGGACTTTTATCCCAATATGGGCCTTTGTTATCCCAATTAGCGAACCACATTTCATCTGTTTCAATATACTGTGCACCTATATTAAACACACCATCATGAGCAATGAATACTTTAAAACGTTTTTCATGATGTCCAGCCATCCAATAAGTTGAATAACCACCAAAACTAGCACCAACACAAGCTAAACGATCTTTATCGATATATGGTTCTGTAGCTAGATCATCAATAGCAGATAGTAAATCAGACATACATAATCCGCCATAATCACCACTTACTTCTTCTACCCATTTTCGTCCAAAGCCAGGACAACCTCGTCTGTTAGGCATAATCATAACATACCCGGGAACTGTCATTAACGTGAAATTCCAACGGTAACTCCACACTTGACTACAAGCTTCTTGTGGCCCACCCATACACATTAATATTGCTGGATATTTTTTGTTGGGATCGAAATCAGGTGGGAATAATACCCATGACATGACCTCTTTACCGTCTACTGTATCTGTCCAACGTTCTTCTACTTTACCTAGTTTTATCTTATTGAAGATATGTTCGTTTTCATGTGTTAATCTAGATACTGCATAGTCATTTAATGGATCTATGATGTATATATCATCACAGTCTGTCAACGATCTACGGATGGCTAATATCTTATCATCTAACATAGAAATATTAATATAATCATAATTTCCTTGTGTTATTTGAGTCATTTCGCCTTGCTTGTCGATAAGGTGAACCATTGTTCGTCCATGCCAAACCGCAGTGAAATACATTTTTCCATCAGGAGCCCAACAGAACTCGTTTACATCTGCATCAAATGTTGTAGTGAGATCTGTTTTCTTTTTGGTTTCTAAATCCATCAGATATAAACGATTCTTATCGCTTTCATATCCATCGTGTTCCATGCTTAACCAAGCGATATATTTGCCGCATGGCGAGAAACGAGGATTGATATCATATCCTAAATTGCGATCAGGATCACCTTCTATCTTACAGATATTAATTTCTTCTTTGGTTTCTGTATTGAAGATATATATATCTGAATCGGTTGATAAAGCATATTCCAAACCAATTTTCTTTTTGCAGGTATAAGCTATGCACTTAGAGTCAGGACTCCAGGTAAGTTGTTCAATTCCGCCAAAAGGAAGTAATGGTGATTCATAGCGTGTATCTTCTAAGATATCAACTGCATCACCTACTTTATCTCCATCAAAAGAAGCATAAAATGGATGAGGAACAGTCTCTTGCCATCTATCCCAATGCTTATACATTAAATCATCAGCCATCAAACCTGTTGTCTTTGCTAAGTTCTCATACAAATCATCAGGATGATAAGAATAAGCGACTTGTGAAATAAACAATACCTTGCTTCCATCAGGCGAAAATAAGAAACTATCAATATCCTTTTTAAACTGAGATAGCTGTTTTCGTTCACTACCGTCCGGATTCATTTCCCATATTTGGTTACTTCCACTTTCGTCACTCAAAAATGCAATCTTGCTTCCTGATTTTATCCATTGGGGATTGCTTTCATTGTTTGCACTATTTGTTATCAACAAATCATTCTCTCCATTTATATCCATACAATGAAGAACTGTATGATTCTTATTCTCTTTCAAACAGGTATAGCTAACCTGATAGATTATTTTTCCCATTTTAGGACATGCAGCATAAGCTGAAATTCGTCCCATTGACCACATAATTTCCGGTGTATAAACACCATCGATTATTTCAGGATTATGCTTGCCAATAATAGGCTTTTGTTCGCTTTGCTCTTTTGGTTGTACCTGTTCATCGGCAACCATCTTTGAAGTATATGACATAATCTATAATTTTTATTTTAAGAATTTATCTAACCATTTGATGAACATTCTATTCCATAAGATTGAATTTTGAGGATGATTAACAAAATGACATTCATCCGGATAGAATAGTAATTGAGCCTCTATTCCTCTTAAGCGTGCACATGCAAAGGCTGATTGTCCTTGAGATAGAAGAATTCTATAATCTTTATCACTGTGTACACAAAGAATAGGTGTATCCCATTTATCGACAAATAGATGGGGTGAATTTGCATATGAGTTCTGCGCTACTTTATTGTCCTTATCCCAATAATTTCCACCAAAATCCCAATCTACAAACCACATCTCTTCGGTAGTTAAGAACATTTCAGGGAAGTTGAAAATACCATCATGAGCCAAGAATGTTTTAAAACGCTTTTCGTGATGTGCAGCAAGCCAATAAACGGAATAACCCCCAAAGCTTGCACCTACACAACCTAACTTGTCTTTATTGACATATGATTCTGTTGCCAAATCATCAATGGCTGCAAAATAATCTTGCATACACAGTCCACCATAATCTTTGCTTACCTCAGCTTTCCATTCTTGTCCAAAACCAGGGCATCCTCTGCGATTAGGCATAATCATTATATAACCTTGGGAAGCAAAAAATGCAAAGTTCCAACGATAACTCCAAACCTGACTACAAGCTTCTTGTGGTCCACCCATACACATCAACAAAGCCGGATATTTCTTATTTGGATCGAATCCTGCAGGATATAATACCCATGACATTAGTTCTTTGCCATCCACTGTTTTTGTCCATCTTTCTTCAACCTTACCTAATTCGAATTGATTAAATATGTCTTTGTTTTCGTGGGTTAACTGTAATATGCCATTGTTGTTATTGGTATCAATTCTATATAAATCATCGCATACGGTTAATGAACGTCGGATAGTATATATAAAATCATCAATAGCTGAGATTGAGATATAGTCATAATCTCCTTCGGTAATTTGAGTGATAGTTCCATCTAATGTAATATGATAAATCATGGTTCTTCCATGCCATACCGATGCAAAGTATAAACCACCGCCTTTAGGAACCCAGCAAAACTCATTTATATCTGCATCAAAATCTTTTGTGAGATCAGTTTTCTTTTTGGTTTCTAAATCCATCAGGTATAAACGATTCTTATCACTTTCATATCCATCATGTTCCATGCTCAACCAAGCCATGTATTTTCCACAAGGTGAGTAGAGTGGATTTATATCATAACCCATATTTTGGTCAGGATCGTCAGGGAGTTTACACAAGTTTATTTCTTGTTGAGTCTTTAAGTCATACAAGAAGATATCAGAATCAGTCGATAGGGCATAAGCTGTACCAGCCTTTTTCTTACATGTGTAGGCAATAGTATTAGAGTCTATGCTCCATGTTAACTGTTCTATGCCTCCAAATGGCAATAATGGCGATTCAAAACGTGTACCTGCAAGTATATCGGTTGCATTTCCCATTTTATCTCCATCAAACGATGCATAAAATGGGTGTGGGACAGTTTTTAACCATTTATCCCAATGTTTATACATTAGGTCGTTAGCCATTAATCCTGTTGTTTTATCAAGATCTTTATATAAGTTTTCAGGCTTATAGATATAATCTACCTGCGAAACAAATAAAATCCAATTGTTGTCGGGCGAGAACTTGAAACTATCTATATCTTTTTCAAAATCCGATAACTGTTTACGTTCAGTACCATCTGGATTCATCTCCCAAATTTGATTTTTACCACTAGCATTGCTTAAAAAAGCTATTTTAGTTCCATTCTTAATCCATAGCGGAGATGTTTCATCATTGGCTGTATCTGTTAGTAATGTGTCGTTGCTACCATCACTATTCATTATATGCAATACAGTATGACCTTTATTCTCGTCAATACAAAAATAGGTAACCATATAGGCTATTTTCGTATTGTCTGGAGAAACAGAGTAAGCTTCAATACGCCCCATAGACCAAAAAACTTCTGGGGTAAACTTTCCATCTTTTACAATAATAGTCTGCTTGCCTATTATTTTATTTTTTTCTTCTTCCATAATGATTTTATTAAGTAAGGTTAGATAGTTAAATATTTATTGAGCCAATCAATCAAAACTCGATACCATAAAATTGAGTTTTGTGGTTTATTTACCCAATGGCATTCATCTGTAAAGCACAGATGTTCTGCTTCAATACCTCTTAATCGTGCAGCATCAAATGCAGCTTGTCCTTGAGAAACTAAAATTCGATAATCCATATCATTATGAATGCAAAGAATAGGAGTATCCCATTTATCTACAAAATGATGTGGTGAATTAGCGTAAGAGCGTTGTGCTGCTTCATTATTCTTATCCCAGTAAGCACCTCCTAAATCCCAATTTACAAACCACATTTCATCAGTTTCTAGATACATCGCTTCTTGGTTGAAAATTCCATCATGTGCAGCAAAGACCTTAAATCGTTTTTCGTGATGTCCAGCCATCCAATAAGTTGAATATCCACCAAAACTAGCTCCAATACAGCCTAGTCGATCTTTGTCAACATACGATTCTGTTGCCAAGTCATCAATAGCAGCGAAATAATCATGCATACATAGACCGCCATAATCTTTACTGATTTCAGCTTTCCATTCTTGTCCAAAACCAGGGCATCCACGTCGGTTGGGTAATATCATGATATAATCACCTTGTTCTACCAATAAAGCATAGTTCCAACGGTAAAGCCATAGCTGACTACATCCTACTTGAGGCCCGCCCATACACATTATTACAGCAGGATATTTCTTGTTTGGATCGAAGCCTGATGGATAAATTACCCATGACATAAGTTCTTTTCCATCAATCGTTTTTGTCCAACGTTCTTTAGTTTTCCCTAAGTTAAGCTGATTAAATATCTCTTGATTTTCGTGAGTTAATTGAGTAATACCATTGTTGTTATTGGGGTCGATACAGAATAAATCATCCGATTCAACTAATGAGTGGCGTTTAATCAATAGCTTATTTCCCATCATAGTTAATCCCTCGAAATCATAGTCGCCTTCAGTTATTTGAGTTATTTCACCGGTTAAGGTTATTTTATAAACCATTGTTCTTCCTTGCCATACAGCTGTGAAATATATAATAGCATTCGATGTGTCCCAACAGAATTCATTTACATCCGTATCAAAATCTTTTGTTAGATAAGTTTTCTCTTTCGAATCCAAATCCATTAAATAAAGTCTATTCTTATCACTTTCATATCCTTCATGCTCCATACTAAGCCATGCAAGATATTTACCACAAGGAGAGTATGCAGGATTCATGTCATAACCCATATTTTGATCAGGGTCATTGGGCAGTTTACAAATGTTTACTTCTTCTTGGTTTTCGATATTATAGAGATAAATATCAGAATCAGTGCTTAACGCATATTCTTTTCCCGCTTTCTTTTTGCATGTATAGGCAATTATTTTAGAGTCATTACTCCAATTGAGTTGTTCTATACCACCAAATGGCAAGAGAGGTGATTCAAACCGTGTATCTTTTAGTATGTCAGTTGCTTCCATCATTTTATCGCCATCAAATGCTGCATAAAATGGATGAGGAACAGTCTTTAGCCATTTATCCCAATGTTTATACATCAAGTCATTGGCCATTAACCCGGTTGTTTTATCTAGGTCTTTGTATAAGTTTCTCGGTTTATAAATATAGTCAGCTTGCGAGATAAACAAAATATGTTGTCCATCTGGAGCAAACTTAAAGCTATCAATGTCTTTTTCAAAAAACGATAATTGTTTACGTTCAGTACCATCAGGATTCATTTCCCAAATTTGATTTAATCCGCTAGCGTCGCTCAAGTAAGATATCTTTGTTCCATTCTTAATCCATTGAGGTGATGCTTCGTTGAAAGCGGTATCTGTTAGTAATACATCGTTTGATCCATCACTATCCATGCAATGTAAAACAATATGTTCTTTATTTTCTTTTACGCTAAAATATGCGATTGTATATACAATGCGTTTTAAATCAGGTGATGCTGCATAGCTTCCTATACGCCCCATAGACCAAAGTATTTCAGGAGTATATTTACCATCCTGAATTACCATCTGCTGTTTACCGATTATTGATGTCGGAACAGTATTGCTTTCTTTTACATCGTTATTGGCGATTGTTGTTTTTTCAGTTGACATCATAGTTATTATTTTATTAGAATTGAAAATTGTTTAATATTATTACAGTAGAATTTAAATGAATAATTCAACAACAACTTCAAATTACCTTTGTTCGATGATTCTGTTTTAATAATACCTTTCAGCAATAGTTTTAACGAAGTTACATACAATCAATTTTAAGAATATCGATTAGTCGATGGCATTTGCATGTAGTAAAAATCAAATAATTTATTATTTTAACTAACATTTTTTCATAAGTGTTGTTATTAAGTCTGTTTTATAAAATTGATATATATTTTAATAAATCATTTTATGATTATGAATAGATGTAGTTTTAACAATGACATACTTCATAAGTTAATCGATGATGCCTATTCTAAATTTAGAGATTTAGACGATGGACAAAATGCTAGTTACATCCCTTTTTTGAAGGATGTTGACTCTAAGCTATTTGGTATATCCATTTGTTTAACAGATGGTACAATCATTAGTAAGGGTGATACAACTTATTTATTCGGTCTTGAATCTATTTCTAAAGTGCCTACCGCAATTTTGGCATTACAACAATATGGCGCTTCCTATATACTCGAACATATAGGGTCTAATGCAACCGGAATGGATTTTGGTTCTTTATTAGCCATTCTTCTTGAACAAAATCAGCCGTCTACTCCATTGGTCAATGCAGGTGCTATTGCAGCCTGTTCTCTTATCAAACCTATAGGTTCAATGAGTGATAAATGGGATATTATTATTCAAAATATAAATGCGCTTTGTGGAAGTGAAACAAAAGTTATTGAAGATTTATATAAAAACGAAACAGATACTAATTTTCATAATCGATCTATAACTTGGCTTCTCAAGAGTTATAATCGGATGTATGACGATCCTGAAATGAGTCTTGATATTTATACAAGACAATGTTCTATTGGTGTAAATGTTAATCAATTGGCAGTAATGGCCGGAACTATTGCCAACAAAGGAACAAACCCGCTAACTAAGAAAAATGTGTTTGACAGAACACATGCTCCACAAATAATAAGTATGATGGCTACTGTCGGAATGTATCAAGAAACAGGCGATTGGATGTTTCGAACAGGAATTCCAGCAAAAAGTGGAGTAGGTGGAGGCATTATAGCTGTTTATCCTAATGTAATGGGTATAGCTGTATTTTCTCCAAAATTAAATCAATATGGCAATTCGATACGAGGTGAGCACACCATAAAGTATATAGTGAATCAACTCGGACTCTCAATCTATGAATAAATGTAATTAAATATAATTATAATATTAAACCAAAAAATACGAAGATGAAAAAAACGTTATTATTATCAGTACTAGTCCTTATTATTTCATGTATATGTAATGAAATAGCAGGCGCTCAAGAGAGTAAATCTGGATTAATTGTACAAAAACCTTCAGCTAAAGACTCTGCAATATTGTATAAGAGCAAACCTCATGGTCCACATGAAACTCCTCTTCCTAAGTTTGTGATAAAAACTAAGAATAATTCATTCATGTTTGCAATCGGTGGATTTGTAAATCCTATTATGGGATATGATATCAAGAACCAGCTGTACAAAACAGGTGCAGGAATTAGTTTTATTCCAGCTGATATTCCGTTAACAACAACCAAAGGACAAAAATCAGATTTCTATATCAATCCTGTAAATGGAGTTGTAGACTTCCAAATAATCGGACTTGCGGGAACTAAGAATCAGATTTCTGCTTTTATTAAGTTAGGAACAAATGGTATGACACCTTGGGTTGGTTTTTCTCGTATACATCTTAGTTGGAGAAACTTCACAATAGGACAAATGCTTACCTTGATGCAAGACCCATATGCTTGTCAGCCTCCAACTATTGACCCTCAAGGACCTTGCGGTGATATCTCTACAGTTTCTTATGAAATTAACTATACCTCAAAATCATATAATGGCTTCCGTTTTGCTGCTGCCTTAGATATGCCTACATATTATGCAAGTACTGGATTGTATAGAGGTAAAGATTATCCTCAATTCGATGATAAAGATGTTATAGCCAATGCAAATGAACTTATTCCAGATATTCCAATGTGGATAGAGTATCAAAAATCGCCAACTAATCGCATTCGTTTAACAGGTATAATAAGAAACTTTAGATACCATGATTTAGTAGATGATAAGATACGTAATCTAGTGGGTTGGGGAACAATGCTTAGTGGTAATTTGAATTTCTGGAAACCATTGACTTTCTATTGTCAAGCAGCATATGGTAAAGGTATAGGTAATTATTTACAAGACATAGCAGGAAAACCATTGTCTTATATCCCAAAAGACAATGAACCTGGTAAAATGAAAGCATCACCTATGATGGGTTTAGTTATTGGAGCTTCGATTAATGCTACTCCTAAGCTACAGTTCAATGCTATTTTCTCAGAATCAAAAATATGGGGAACTGCCACTTATTACAAAGATTACAAATATACCTTGTATGCTTGTGCCAATATGTTCTATACAATTTCTTCATATCTACAATGGGGTGTAGAATATTTGTGGGGTAAACACGTAAGCTGGGATCATCAATCAGGTATCGATAATCGAATTCAAACTCAGCTAATGTTTACATTCTGATAATATTTGGAACATTTCTTTTTAGCAAATTGTTACAGTTCTATTGATTGTATTTTATCTATTTAGTTAAATTAAAAGAATATAGATATGAAAATTCAAACGGGACAAGGTTTTATATCCCTACCTACGCTTTTAGCAATTTGGTCGATTTCGGCAATAACATCATTGCCAGGGTTAGCTATTAGTCCCATACTGGGCGATTTGGACAAGATTTTTCCACATGTATCTGATCTAGAAATACAGATGCTTACTTCGTTGCCTAATTTGTTAATAATTCCATTTGTTTTACTCTCTGGTAAAATAACTCAGAGTAAGGGTAAGATTCCGATGTTGTTATTAGGTTTGGGTATATTTTTACTTTGTGGCATTCTGTATTTCTTTGCTACTAGTGTAAATGCATTAATTATTATTAGTTGTTTCCTTGGTGTGGGTGCCGGGCTTATCATTCCACTATCTACAGGTTTGATTGCAGACGCTTTCTCTGGCGAGTATCGAGCAAAGCAATTAGGTCTTAGTTCTTCCATTACGAATCTAACTTTAGTATTTGCTACATTTATTGCGGGCTGGTTGGCCAACTATAATTGGCATTTGCCTTTTATCGTTTACTTAGTACCTATCATTTGCTTGGTGTTATGTCGGTATTTAACACCTAAGAACATGGTAAACAATGCTAATCCGGTAGCCAATACACAAGCAGAAGCTAAGCAAGATGCAATACCTAGTCCATATATCAAAGCAGGACAATTGATGAATAAACAATTGTTGTTTGGTGTAATGATGATTTATTTCCTTGCTACTTACACCGGTATGGTTGTGACATATAATTTATCTTTTGTAATACAATCTTATAATTTAAATAGTGATTATTCGGGAACATTGATTTCATTATTGTTTCTAGCTATAATGCTTCCAGGATTATTCATTACAAGAATTATTAAGTATTTATCTAATTATGCAATTGTTATTGGCTTTACAATGATTACGATAGGATTATTGATGATTGTATTGTTTAAGAATATATTCTTGATTGGTTTTGGAACCTTTATTATCGGTTTTGGATATGGTATCATTCAGCCTTTGATATACAATAAAACAGTATTGACTGCTCGTATAGAGAAAGCCGTTTTGGCATTGGCCTTTGTAATGGCAATGAATTATGTTGCTTTAGTTACTCTGCCTTTTATCGAATCATTCTTTGAGATGATCTTCCATAATAAAACAACAATGTTCCCATTCTTGATAAATGCAATAATTAGTGGAATAACTGCAATCTTTGCCTTTATTTTCAGAAAGCGTGTTTTGTTTTCAAGCGAAGGTACGCTTAGTTAAAAAGAGTACCCATTACAGATATACACGTATTGATAATTAATATGCACTAACTATGCTGAATATAGAAACCGGGCGTTATAAGATGCCGATACTTTCAGTAATTGCTATTCTCTCAATGTCGATTGTGGTCAATCTTCCGGGATTAGCTATTTCGCCTGTCATGGGACGATTGGAACAGATATTCCCTCACACGAGCGATTTAGAAATTCAGTTATTAAGTATATTACCAAATCTGTTTATCATTCCATTCGTACTGCTTTCAGGCAAACTGTCTGTTAGAAAGAATAAACTGACCTTATCGTTTATAGGGTTAATCATCTATTTATTATCAGGAATAGCCTATTTGTTTGCAAAGAATATGATTTTTCTGATCGTAATAAGCTGTTTGCTAGGTATAGGTTGTGGATTGGTTATTCCTATAGCCGGTGGATTGTTGGCCGATTATTTCTTTGGTGCATATCGCGTAAAGTTACTAGGTATAAAGTCGGGTATAGCAGTAGGAACAATTGTTTTGGCCAATGTTTTTGTTGGAGGAACTGTTGATGTCAACTGGCATTTACCGTTTATAGTATATTTGGTGCCTATCATTCCTATCGCTTTATATCCATTTCTGTCAAAATCATATTTGTCAAATCATCTTGTACAAAACACTCAACCCGTACCTGATTCGGTTAATACCACTCAGACTACTCCTTTGGCAACACAGTTTACTGATGAGAAGAAAGGGCAAAGGATGGCTATTAAGCTGATGCTTTATTATGGTTTGATGACATTTGTCGTTTTAGTAATTACCTATTACATGCCATTTAGAATGCAAAATGCTAATATATCCGATTTGTTGTTGGGAGAGGTAACAGGACTTTATTTCTTCGCGATGGCTATACCCGGATTCATATTATCCAGTGTTATCAAGATGTTTAAAAAACATACAATATTGGCAGGGAATATCTTCCTGATTATCGGATTAATAATAAGTACGCTATTCACAACTGCTTTATCGTTTTTTGTAGGAGCTGCATTCTTAGGATTTGGTTATGGCATTATTCAGCCTATTCTGTATGATAAAGCCACCAATACAACCAACAATGATAAACAGTCTACTCAGCGGTTCGCTATTTTGTTGGCAGGTAACTATATAGCGATAGCCATAGGGCCATTCATCTTTAAAATCATAGAAGCCATTATTCATGAACATTCACTTCTAGTTCCTTATTTTGTAAGTATAATGGTTATGGTAGGCATCATTCTATTAAATATAATTTTTCATGACTCTTTCGTATTTAGCACCAAAGAGTATCTCAAGACAACTAAAACGTAACCTTATAATATAAAAAGAAAATAGATATGGATGATCGTAATTTTAGAACCGGAGATGCAAAAACGGTTGTATTTGGTTCGGATGCAATGTTAAAATCATCACCTGTAGAAACTATACCAGAAGGGCCAACTACTCCTGAAATAGCTTATCAAATGGTCAAGGACGAAACCTTTGCTCAAACTCAACCACGCTTGAACTTAGCCACCTTCGTTACAACTTACATGGACGAATATGCCACCAAGCTAATGAATGATGCCATTGATATTAACTACATCGATGAGACTGAGTATCCACGAATAGCAGTGATGAGTGGGAAGTGCATCAATATCATAGCTAATTTATGGAATTCTCCCGAGAAAAATACCTATAAAACGGGTGCATTGGGCATTGGATCAAGTGAGGCATGTATGTTGGGTGGAGTTGCGGCTTGGCTAAGATGGCGTAAGAAACGCCAAACTGCAGGCTTGCCATTCGATAAACCCAACTTTGTTATATCATCAGGCTTTCAAGTTGTTTGGGAAAAATTCTCTCAACTATGGCAAGTAGAGATGAGGCAGGTTCCTCTTACTTTAGAAAAGAATACATTAGATCCCGAAGAGACTTTAAAATATTGTGATGAGAATACCATCTGTGTAGTAGCGATAGAGGGGGTTACTTGGACCGGACTTAATGATGATGTTGAGGCTCTTGATAAAGCACTCGATGCCTACAATGCGAAAACAGGTTATGATATATCTATTCATGTAGATGCTGCTAGTGGCGGGTTTATTTTACCTTTCTTAAATCCTGAAGTGAAATGGGACTTCCGTTTAAAATGGGTATACTCCATCAACGTTAGTGGTCATAAATACGGACTGGTTTATCCAGGCTTAGGATGGGTAGTTTGGAAAGATAAGCAGTACTTACCCGCAGAAATGTCGTTTAGTGTAAACTATCTTGGGGCCGAAATCACTCAAGTAGGGTTAAACTTCTCGCGTCCTGCAGCTCAGATATTGGGTCAGTATTATCAGTTTATTCGTCTTGGATTCCAAGGTTATAAAGAAATACAGTACAACTCAATGGAGGTAGCTAAGTATTTGCATAAAGAAATAGGGGCGATGCAACCTTTTATGAATTACTCAGATGATGTTGTTAACCCACTATTTATATGGTATATGAAACCTGATGTAGCTAAGACTGCCAACTGGACTCTTTATGATTTGCAAGATAAGCTCTCGCAAAATGGATGGATGGTTCCGGCTTATACCTTACCTGCCAATTTAGAGAGCTATGTAGTGATGCGTATTGTTGTACGTCAAGGATTCAGTAGAGACATGGCCGATATGCTATTGGGCGATATAAGATCGGCAGTTGAAGAACTTAACCAATTGGCTTATCCTACCAATAGTAAAATAGCTCAAGATAAGAATCAGAAGATTGCATCAACCATTTTTAATCATGGTAGTTATGCGAAGAAATAATCAATAGTTATTGCCAATGATAGAGTAAGTCATAAAGCTGTTTTTCAAAATGTTATTAGATAAATTTAATGCAACGGATGGTTTGAACTTATCTCTTATTGCTTTTGTTACTATAATTAAACTAAATTAAATAATAATGGATACTATATTGCCATTTTTTGTACTTTGTCTAACCTCCTTTTTCTCTTTGACAAACCCATTAGGAACTATGCCTCTGTTTCTGACCATGACTCATGAAATGACAGAGGATGATCGCAAGCAGATAGCGAAGCGAGCTACATTTGTAGCTTTTGTCATATTAGTCGGCTTTACTATTTTAGGGCAGGTCATTTTTAAGATATTCGGTCTTTCATCCAATGGTTTTCGTGTAGCAGGTGGTATTATCATTTTTAATATCGGTTATAACATGTTGCAAGCGCGCTATTCGAGTGCCAAAGTAGATCCCGGGGGAGTAAAAACAGCTGTAAACGATATCTCAATCACTCCACTTGCTATTCCTATGATATGCGGTCCGGGTGCTATTGCTCAGGGTATTGTGCTTATGGAAGAGGCAGATGGTATTGGTAAGAAGCTGGCTTTATTGGCTGCCATTATAGTGGTGTTTATTTTAATTTATGTGATACTGCGTGCTTCTTCTCGATTAAATAAAATATTGGGAGAAACAGGCATTAATGTAATGATGAGGCTCATGGGGCTTATTTTGATGGTGATTGCTGTTGAGATATTCGTGGGTGGTGCTCAACCTATATTGGCTAGTATTATACACGCAGGTATTGATTTTATTCAATAAATAGATGTTTTTTTGATTTGCAATATAAAAGGCAACCAATGGGTTGCCTTTTATATTGCAAATTATTTAGGTCTATACTTAGTTATAAGCTCTTTTTCTTTTTTCCAATGTTGTTGAATGCGATAGATGGTTTTATCGATAGACTAACATATCCCCAATTGGCGAAACGTGTATTCTCGCCTCCAACTCCTTTGATGATACGCACATTCTCGTTTACAAAATATAAATCATACCCCGCCTCAAGCGATAACCATTCATTGGCTGTATGTTTTACAATAAAATCTAATTCGCTTCCAAGGCTTTTTCCATTAAGGCCGGCTACATCGACAGCTGTCCTGAAGTGGTGATAGATCAGTTCTATAGATGTTCTCTTCTTATTAAATGTAGCTAACAGTCCTCCATATAAATCTTGTAAGCCTCGATTGTTGGTTGCATTCCAATAATCCATCGTGCCATTAAAATCGTGGTTGCCCCTAAATAGATGAATAAAACCACGTTGAATATGGTTGTCGGGGTTTTTATCTCCCGATATGTACTCATATCCGCCCGAAATGGCTAACTGTGGAATGAACGTGTATATACCATTGCCCACCAAATAAAAACTCTTTTGCTTGTCTAAGCAATCTTTATAGATGATTTTGCCAAACTGATAATATCCCTCAAAATAGAGCTTTAGTGGAATAGATTTGGGGTTGTATTTTAGGGTTCCGCCTACGGTGAACTGATGGTAATGTTTATGCTCTTTATAGTTGCTTCTTCCTTTGCACGTTATGGTGTCTTGGTTGGAGATTGCCACCCCAATAGCCGATACATTCAGTTCGTCTGATATCTTTTTGGATAACCAAAGTATCTCCATATAGCGGTATTTCATCACTGGGTCGTAATAGGTTTCTTGCGAGATATCTTTGTTGTTAGAGTACGAAAATCCCAAATCGACCATGAAATCATTCTTGAGATTATATTTGAATAGCAACATGTCGAATGCATTGCCGGTATTGCTCCAGTTGGAAGGACTGAATAACTTCCGTTCATCATAACGCAAAGGCATACGGCCCACTCTTGCTATCAACCCAGGCAACATTTTAATCTCTCCCCAAGCTTCATATAGTCCAACAGATGGATTGTCGGCATTGCTTGCTGCTTCTCCCCAAGTGCGAGAATCTTGAAATGTAACTTGCATCTTTATTATATCGTTCGAGAAACTTGCCCCCAATCTTGTTCGCTGATTAACAAAGAAACCTGCTTTGTTGCTTGTAATGATAGGTTTGCCGTATCCATCACGATATTCGGCTCTAGGGCGCACTTCGCCATACAATGTTATATCTTGCGCATAGGCATAAGCGAACATTATTGACATCAGTGATACAATAAATAATCTTTTAATTAATGGTGTTTTTTCCATAATACAATTAACTTATTCATTATTAATGTTTATGTTTCACATGAAATAATAATAGGTTTATTGTTTTGTGGTGTTTTTGTTGTACTGTTGATTGTGTGTACTTTAATAAAATGTTTTGTTACTACAAATTTAATCTATCTATTTGAATATCAATTAAAATAAGTGAAATAATTGCATGTTTTGCCTATCATAGCTCTATCTTTTACCTAATTAAATATAGAAAGAAAACCATTTCTTGGTTATTTAAAGAATTCGCACTATTTTTGCAACAATTAGAAAAACCTCAATCGGCTAATTGAATGCTATAATGCATTGATAATTAAGAGTAATTGGTGTTATAGTTTTTAATAGAAATAGCTTAAGTTACAAAATATGAAGTTAGAAGATGTAATTATTGAAGGTCTTGTTTTTAAGGGTAAAAAAGAAAAACCTGTGCAAGACGACAACAAGGTAAAAACAAAAGCGAAGAAGGCAACCTATATTCGTGGACAACACGGATCGGGAGCTGCAAAGATGAAAGCTGATATTCGCCGTAAAAGAGCCAATAGACGTAAATAATAAATGATAGAAAAGGTGTATTACTGTTGTAATACACCTTTTTTTGGCTGTTAAGTGTACATGTGTCTTCTGATAACTGTTAACTATTATCGTGTGAAACGTATATATCTATCGTGATAACTGTTAACTGTTATCAATAGCTTTACGCAGACTTATCGGGCAATATATTAATAGAAAAGCCTCCAAAGATATTTAGTTAATCTTTGGAGGCTTCTTATTTATAAATCGGTCGATCTATTCTTTCAATTATTTAGCAGGAAGTATCTCGATCCAGTAATCATCTGGGTCGTTGATGAAGTACAATCCCATGGTTGTATTTTCAAAACAGATGCATTCCATCTCTTTGTGAAATTCGCGAACCTTATCATAATCTTCGGCTACACGAAAGCAAAGATGACTTTCATTCTCGCCCAACTCGTATGCATCTGGATGATCGCGCAACCAAGTCAATTCGAGCATGAAGTTGCTGCTACCATCAGTAAGATATACCAATATAAATGAGCCATCGGGTGCTTCTTTGCGGTGATCTTCTACTAAGCCCAACGCTTTATTGTAAAATGCGATACTCTTCTCAAGATTGGTTACATTGATGTTTAAATGATCAAACTTGCCTGTAATTTTCATTGTTGTAGTGAGTTTATAGTTTTTAAATAATTATTCTTTTATCCAAGCTTTTGTTATCTCGCCGATGAAAGTTCTTGGTTGTCCTTCATAAACAGGAGGCGCTGGCAATTGTTTGCAGTCTAATACTAAAGTAGGTTCTGATTGTCCGGTAGGGAAGAACTTCACAGTATAGTTTGCTGCTTTCTCTAATGCTTCGTAAGATTGGTCTGGCGAAAGAATACTGAAAACAACTGGCTTACCATCTACTTTTCCGATAGAGCCACCTGCGTTGGCAGTCATCATAGTCATATTGAAAGCATCGCTACCTATCGATATTACTAATTTACCTTCGCTCATTTTGATGGCGTCTTTAGGTACTGCCGTTGGAGCAATCTCTTTCAATTCGCTACGCTTTGGTTGAACAGCAGGCGAAACCACAGGAGCAGTAACTACAGGTTGAGCTTGTTGGATAACAACCGGTCCGCTTGTTATTGATGTAACAGGTTTTGGTTCTTCGGGAGCAATTTCTTCTTTAACGCTTGCTGTACCCAATGCTTTGGCTACACTGTTGAATGTTTCATTAACAAAGTCCACAGTTTTTTTACGCCATTTCTCAATCCCTTTTATTAGCTTGGTTTGCGATTTGTTTAAAGCATATTTATCGGTGATAAGTTCTTCGGCAGAATATTTTTCTTTATCACGATAGGTAAAACGAATCTTCTCAATCTTAACAATACATTCGCCCGATTGGCAATGAATACTGATAAGATAATTGATTAACGTACGGTCAAGAGCCAATGGGGTAGATTTAAATACAATCCATTCTTCTCCCAATCCGGCTATGTTGCCTTCTGCTGGCTCAGCGTATACAATGCGACTAGCTACATTTTGTTTATCACTAAACTGTTTCTCCATCCAAGCGTGCATCCTGTTGTAGATTTCTTCTTGTGACATTCCTGGTATGTGAAACTCTTTTTCAAAAACAACTTTGCCGTCTACCTCCGGAACAGCACCTGCAAGATAAGGCGTATCATCGTCTACTTTGTTGGCTGTTTGTGCTACTGTTTGTTGGGCAAACAATAACGATAGGATAAAAAAGAATGATAGTATTTGTTTCATCTTCGTATGTATTATTAGATTAATTCGAATGATTGATTTCTGTGTGTTATTTTAAAGAATATACACCCATTGGCTTCTGCTATTGGTTCAAACTCATCGGCTGCCCGATATGTTTGATCAAAATGCATGGGGACAAATATACGTGTTTTTATTAGCTCAACGAACTGTTTAGCACCTTTATAATAGTCTTTGCCCATACGATTATCAACAGGAAACATCGTTAAGTCTATTGACTTTACCCGATTGTGTAGGTATTCTAATTCATTTAAGAAGTCTGTGTTTGCTTGCTCTATCTCTTCGGCTGTTGACTCTTCGCTCCAATGCCAATTGTTTAAATCGCCTGCATGAAAGAATCTCCATTTATTGAAGTCTATTAAATAAGATACGCCAATATCTGTAGAACCAAATGCCTCTACCCGTATCGTATCATCAGTATATACTTCGCCCTTATCTAAATAGATGGCGTCGTTGCTATCTGCCTTATGATTATCGAGTATGTCTTTTGAAAATATATAGATAATGTCTGGACGTTTCTCACGCCATGTTAATACTTCGGGATTAAAATGGTCGGGGTGCGAATGAGTAGATAATACATATAGCTTTCCGGGTTTGTTCAATAGTCTGTCATGAACTATTCCTTCATTATATGCAGTTTCAGACGAGTCTTTAAAGTAATCGATAATAATCGTGGTATCATGGGTTTCGATAGCGAAACCACTATGATAAATGTAATCTAATTTCATTCTCTTTAGAATTAATAGCTACAATTATAATCATTATTTTGGTTATAGCCAAGAATATTACAAATGCATTGGCACTTCGATAATAAGAAGACTTGAATCGTTAATTATCTCAATATCAAAGAAGTTAACGTCGGTAATTCCTATTCCGTCTCTAGTGCAATATATTGTGTCGTTTATTTTTATTTCGCCACTAACTATAAATATATAGGCACCGTTGGAGGGGTGGTGGAGTTGATACTTAAGATGCTCACCTTTTACAATATTGCACATTGATATCCACGCATCTTGATTGATTGAGAGTGGCGCTGTGTCATCGGGTGATATAATGAGGTTTATCTGATTGTGGCTAATTAATTCTTTTATGTTGATGTTTTGATAGTTAGGATGGATATTTCTCTCTCTAGGCATAATCCATATTTGCAGAAACTCTACTGGTTTAGTTTTACTGCTATTTACTTCACTATGAAATATACCGGTTCCGGCACTTATAATTTGTACATCATCAACACCAATAGACAATTGATTCTTTTTGGCATCATCATGTTGTAGCTCACCATTCAATGGTATCGTTATAATCTCCATATTCTTATGGGGATGAATCCTAAATCCTTTTCCCGGTGCAAGGCGATTATCATTAATTACACGCAAAGCTCCAAAGTTGATTCTCTCAGAATCATAATAATCATCGCAACTAAATGTATGGTATGCACTTAACCAACTGTTGCATGAACGCCCTCTGCTTTCAGCTTTATGTACTATAATCGTCATAAATGGTACTTATCGAACATGATGTGTTAAAAACAACTCCTTTATGAGAATGGTTTTCTTTTTTTACTTCATTTAGTAGATAGTTGTGTTAGTTTAAAATTAATAACATTTTTATTTGTAGTAATACTCCTTGTAATAAGCTTATTAGAGACTCTATTACTGTTCTGTTACGGGTGCTTTAAAAGATAAAGTTAGAAATGAAACAAAAAATATATTAAGGGAATTAAGGCTTGATATTAAAATAATTGCACAGTGGTGTTCTTTATGTGCATTTATATTGTATCTTTGCAGCCAATTAATTTTAAAAAAACTTCTAAATGAAAAAATTTACTTGGATTGCTGTTTTAGCTTTAATAGTTTCAATCCCAACATTTGCCGGAGGGTATTTGACTAATACTAACCAAAATGTTGCTTTTCTTAGAATGATAGCTAGAGGTGCATCAACAGAGATTGATGCTGTTTATTCAAATCCTGCCGGTTTGGCTTTTATAGGTAAGGATGGATTTTATATCTCATTAAACAGTCAAAGTGCTTTTCAAACTCGTCAGATTACTGCCGACTTCTTGACATATACAAATATTGATGGTAAGACTGGTACTGCTCCTTTTCAGAAGCACTTTAAAGGAACTGCTTCTGCTCCTGTAATTCCTAGTGTACAAGCTGCCTACAAAATGGGTAATTGGGTATTCTCTGGTAGCTTTGCTATCAATGGTGGTGGTGGTAAAGCATCATTCGACCAAGGTCTACCTATGTTCTATGCTATGACAATGTCAGAAATCTATCGCCAAACTGGTAAACTGATTACTCCTAATATGTATAATGTAAACAGTGCTATGGATGGTAAACAATATATCTTTGGTGTGCAACTGGGTGCAACTTATAAGTTCAATGATTGGTTGTCGGGTTTTGCCGGTGGACGTATGAATTATGTAAGTGCAGGTTACAAAGGATATGTTACTGCTATTCTAACAGATGATTATGCTGCTTTGGCACCATTGCTTCCAAGTAAAACGACTACAATTGTGGATATGGGTCTTGATGTAGATCAAACCGGATGGGGTATTACACCAATCATCGGTCTTGATGCTAAAGTTGGTAAATGGAACTTCGGAGCTAAGTATGAGTTCAAAACTAAACTTAACATCGAGAACAAAACCAAATCGAATACAACTGAGATTGAAGCATATGATCATGGTGTAAACACTCCGAATGATATTCCTGCTTATCTTTCGGTTGCTGCTAACTACCAATTCTTGCCTACTTTGAACGCTTCTGTTGAGTATCATCACTTCTTCGATAAACAAGCTGGTATGGCTAGTGATAAACAAAAAACATTGAAAAGTGGTACGAATGAGTACTTAGCCGGTGTAGAGTGGGATATCATCAAGTATGTTACTGTTAGTGGTGGTTTCCAATATACAGACTATGGATTGTCTGATGACTTCCAAACGGATACAAGTTTCTATTGCGATTCTTACTCTTTAGGTTTTGGTGCTAAGTTCAATGTAACCGAAAAGCTATCATTTAATGTGGCTTACTTCTGGACAAAATATAAGAACTATACTGAGTATTCTGCAAACTATAACAATACTTCATTGCCAGATATGCCTGCACTTTCGGGAACAAATGTTTATAAACGTACTAACAAGGTGTTTGGTATCGGTATAGATTACAAGTTCTAATATTTAGATATTATACTATATAATGAGAGAGATTCTTAAGCTCGGTTCTTACCGTTCTTAGGAATCTCTCTTTGTATAATAGAACTAAACAAAATGATTTCGCATTCTAGAAAGAGTATTGTGCCATCAAGTTAATGCGGTTGGCGTGATCGGTAGAATTCTTTTGGAAATAGGTTCTCCAACCTCTTAAGTATTCTATGCCTAACTGTAGATTGCTGTTTATATTCCAGAAGGCGCTGCAAACAAAATACTGTCCGTAACGATAAGTTTCCGAATTTTGTATAGGCCATCCATTGGCCGAGTAAACTCGACTTGCACTATAGGTGCTTGATACATACACGTTAGGATTGAAATTATATTGTAATCCAGCATACCAACCTAGCATGGGCAATGCTTGCATCTTGCTGGGATCATCCGGGTCTGGTACTAGATCTACATCTAGATTGCTTAAATCATTAATCATTAGACCGATTCCTTTTCCATAATTGATCTGTCCTAAGAAGTCAAGATTCTGGGTGATGTTTATTGTTGAAGAGAGTTGTGCACCCCATCCCAATGTAGATTTAGCAGAGATATCGCCTTTGTTATTAAAGCTATCATACGTCATACTTCTTATAAGTGCAGCAGTTTGTATATGATTTCCCGATCCCCATTTATATTGTGCGCTAACTACAAAGTTAGGCATACGTTGACTTGCCGATTGTGTCGTGTTTTTAAGTGAAGCGTCTGCTTCGAATGTAGCATCTACTACAGGTCTTTCTATCGCTCCTCTGAATGTCCAATTTTTCAATCGGTTATAAGTGTATGCTATCTGTGCTACTCTATAGAAGGCAACACCACAAGGACCGGCAAAGTCTATCGTTGTAGGGCATACCGAAGGATCCATAAATGTACCTAAATTGTACCCCAGTGTAAATCCTGCAAACTGTACATAGGCATTTTGTAACTGGAATCCATAATTGTTGCCGCTAAAGTTACCGTTAAAGTAAACAACAATATAGCCAAGTTTCTTGGTGCGACCAACCATCTTTAATATGATGGTTGAGTTGGCTATGTTCATTTGATATTGGTTTCGAACTGCGGTAGAACCTTTAGCAGGCATAAGTGAAGGATAAAAGTCTGGATTCTTTATTATCCCATTGAAGTCATATTCAGAAACAGCTTCGATATATCCACCTATACCCAAGGCAAATCTACCTCGTGTGTCAGTTAATAGAAAGCGCGGAGTTTTTGGTTCACGAAAAAAAGGAATACGCGTTTCATTCATCACCTTTACAATCTCGTCTCCTGCCTTGTCTTTAGATACAAATATAATAGGGTTGGATGGCGTATCATTGGGCGTTGGAGCAACCTCTTGTGCCGACAATAAAGATGGCAAACACGCTAATGCCAATAACATGACTATGAATATGAACTTCTTTTTCATCTTGGAATTGTTCTAGTAGATGAGTTTAAAACAATAAAAAATATAAAAAAGTTGAGCCTAAAGCTTTGTTTTCTTTAATAATTATGTATTGGATGTAATAAGAGTGAAAAAGATTGTTTGGTTAGAAAATAAAGGATTAATTTTGCAATAATTATTTTAGTATTTATGTATGATGCCGTGAATAGCGGTCGTGTATTCTAGAACACCACGTAAAAAACAGGATTATGAAAGAAAAAGTTTCTGTACCCTTCATGTTGCTTGGCATATTGTTTAACGTATGTCTTATTGCAGCAAACCTTCTCGAAACCAAAGTGATTCAAATTGGCGGTATATCAATTACAGCCGGATTACTTGTTTTCCCAATTTCTTATATCATCAACGATTGTATCGCCGAAGTATGGGGATTCAAAAAAGCGCGTCTTATTATTTGGACCGGTTTTGCGATGAACTTCTTTGTGGTAGGATTAGGATTGATAGCAGTATCTATACCAGCCGCTCCGTTCTGGGAGGGCGCTGAGCACTTCAACTTTGTGTTTGGTATGGCACCACGTATCGTTTGCGCTAGTTTAATAGCCTTCTTGGTTGGATCATTCCTTAACGCATATGTTATGAGTAAGATGAAGATTGCATCTCATGGTCGCAACTTCTCTGCACGTGCCGTATTATCAACAGTTGTAGGCGAATCAGCCGATTCACTTTTGTTCTTCCCAATAGCTTTTGCCGGTATTATTCCAGTACCAGAACTAGCTTTGATGGTGGGTGTACAGATTGTGCTTAAAACTCTATACGAGATTATCATTCTACCTATCACTATTCAAGTTGTGAAATACATCAAACGTGTTGAAGGTATCGATGTATACGATGAAGGTATCTCTTATAATGTATTGAAAGTTAAAGATTTATCGTAATTATGAATAAAGAGGAAGCATTGGTGGTATTCAGTGGTGGACAAGACTCTACCACTTGCCTTTTTTGGGCACTACGCCAATTCAAAAAGGTTTATGCATTGAGTTTTCTTTATGGTCAGAAGCACCAAAAGGAAGTAGAACTGGCACGTGAAATTGCTTTAGAAGCTGGTGTTGAATTCGAGGTAATGGATGTTTCATTCATTGCCGGTCTAGGTCGAAATTCACTTACCGATACTTCGATTGTGATGGACGAAGAGAAACCTGCTGATAGTTTCCCAAATACATTTGTGCCTGGTCGTAATCTTTTCTTCTTGAGTATTGCTGCGGTATATGCTCGCGAGAAAGGTATTAACCACATGGTAACAGGTGTTTCTCAAACTGACTTTAGTGGATATCCTGATTGTCGTGACGGATTTATTAAATCACTCAACGTAACTCTCAACTTGGCCATGGACGAACAGTTTGTTATTCACACACCATTGATGTGGATTAACAAAGCTCAAACATGGGCTTTGGCCGATGAACTAGGTGTACTCGATTTGATTCGTACCAAAACACTTACATGTTATAATGGTATTATAGGCGATGGATGCGGTCACTGTCCGTCATGCAAATTGCGCCGTGAAGGACTAGATACTTATTTAGCAACAAAGAAATAAACTATAAATATATGGCAGATTTAAAAGAACAGCTCTCGCTATTGGGGAGAACTACTGAGTATAAGCAAGATTATGCTCCCGAAGTATTGGAAGCATTCGATAATAAACATCCTGAGAACGATTATTGGGTACGTTTCAACTGTCCTGAATTTACAAGTCTTTGCCCGATTACTGGACAACCAGACTTTGCCGAAATACGTATAAGCTATTTGCCAGATGTAAAGATGGTAGAAAGTAAAAGTTTGAAGCTTTATTTGTTTAGTTTCCGTAGTCACGGTGGTTTTCATGAAGACTGTGTAAACGTTATCATGAAAGACCTTATCAAGTTGATGAACCCTAAGTATATCGAAGTAACAGGATTGTTCACTCCACGTGGTGGTATCTCAATCTATCCTTATGCTAACTGGGGACGTCCGGGTACTAAGTACGAAGAGCTTGCTCTAAAACGTTTAGCAACTCACGAATAAAGGAAATATCTAAACCATAATAACTCTAAAAAAATCCTCTTTCTCTGTTACTCAAGTAGTACGAGATAAGAGGGTTTTTTATTTAGGTTAGTTCATCTTTCAGCATACAGAAACTAAGGCTTGTTTATAGGTATATGATATCGATTTGGTGGATAAGGTAATCTAACGTGCTAGACAAGTATGTCCACCAACGTAGATAAGGTAGTCCACCAAGCTGAATAAGGTAATCTACCAAATACCCTATTAATGAATATAAAAACACTAAAGGGAGACTGCATACGCAATCTCCCTTTTTTAGTGAATATCTAACGTGCTAATACTAGCGTTTCATTAGTTTTCTTGTAACTGTACCTTCTTGTAATGTTATCTTCAAGATGTAAACTCCATCAGGTATATCAGCAAGACTCACTTGAGAAGTTGCTTGATGACTGCCTAACATTTGACCTGAAAGATCTAATACATCTACTTGCAATGCTTCTTGGCTTAAGATAGCCGAGCTTGATTGTGCATTGTAGTAAACAGTAAATGCATCTAGTTCAGAATTGCCAAGACCTGTCTCAACGCTGAAGCTTGCTTCGATAGTATGGTCAGCATCTACATTTGTAAATGTATAAACACCCTCTACCAAATCATCTTTTGCTTCTACTCCGTCAACCAATAAACTCTCTAGTGCGTAACCGCTTAGTGCTGCTATTGTGAACGCTTGACTTTCTCCTTGTGCAACTTTTACTTCACCACTTGGAGTGATTGTGCCATATTCTTCGTTGTTTACACTTGCAGTAATGGTGTATTCTATTGCAGCAAATGTTACATCAATAGCATGGTCGTCGGCAACATTACCAAATGTGTAAGTTCCATTATCAAGTTTATCCATAGACTCTACACCATTTACCATCACGCTAGTGATTTGGTAATTTTCTTTTGGTGTAACTGTAAATACTTGATCTTCTCCATGACGAACTTTTACTTCTCCACTTGGAGAGATTGTACCATGTTCTTCATTGCTGACAGTTGCTGTTATAGTATGATGTGCCAATGCAAATCGAGAACCTATTGATGCAGGACCTACTATTGCTATGCCAAGTTGGTCTTTGTCAATCAACATATCTGCACCCTCGCTACCTTTAATGTATAACTTATCGGCTGTAGCAGATTTAGATATTGCTATTGCAGCATAATCTTTGCTGTGCCATACACGGCAACCAATTCCTGCGGCTGCGCCACCTTCTTTAATTGCATATGTACCATCGACACCGGCTACAGGATTACCCTCTACATCAATTGTTTCGAATATAGACTCTGCTGTTGCTGTATCAGGTAATTTGTTGATAAACGTTGTATTGCCAATTCCTACTTCTATACAACCAGAGTTAGGTGCTTTTTGGTCGCCATTGTTTATAATCATACAATTAATGATGGTCGAATTTCCAGTAGTGTATACTACACTTGCTGTACCTTCAGAAGCTTTATTGTTGGCAAATGTGGTATTGATGACATATAGTTCTTTGTTGTTGGCTATAGCACCATGCAAACTACTATTGTTGCTGATAGTCGCATTTGCTAAGTACAATATACCGCTATTGTGAATAGCTGCACCTGCACCCGATGTACGTGCATTTTGGAATGTGATATTAGTGATGAAAACATGATTGCTCGCTTCAATCAATAATATTCTTGTACCCGGTTGCTCATCTTCGGTTGCATCGGCTCCATCTAAGATGACTGATATGCCGTTTTCGAATCCTTTTATAGCAAGTGTGCCTTGAGTTTCATTAAACTTATCAGCTTCGATAGTGATTTCGCCTAATCTAGCATCAAGAAGAATTGTACTATGTTCGCTTGTAAAGACTGCAGGGTCGAAAGTGATGGTGTATTTACCTTCTGAATCCTTCAATGTACCTACTTCGCAATCTTCCATTGCATATTTTACAGCTTCGCGCAAACTGATTAAACCATCTTTCTTATCGATTTTGTCAATCAATGTATTAACAACCAATGATGGTACTTCGTGTGTTGTTACTGTAATAACATTACTCATCTCTGTATCATCTGCATCGCTTGATTTCGCTATTACAGCATATTGATATTCGGTAGCAGCATCAAGGTTGGTTACTACATAACTTGTTTCGGCAGTGATTATAGTTTCTGCACTTATAGCTTGTTTGTATCCAATCATCAAGTTATCAATATAAGCTCGTTTGGCTGTTGTCTCAAGAGTAATAGACGATGTAGCTGTTCCGTTAGTGAATGTTACTGATTTGCTCTCGAACTCATCTGTCATCTTAGCGGCATATGTTACAGTTTGAACCTCTTCGCCACAAGTAACTTTGATATCGCCTTCTACATTAGTCCAACCTTTAACATCGAATGAAACGGTGAATGTTCCGTTGTTGCCCGATAGATCTATCTCTTTTGTAGTTACAACACCAGTCTTACTGCTTGTACCAAGTTTGATAGCACCACCGGCAGAATAAATGTTAGTTAGAGTTGTGAAGTTATCATTGCCTTTCCAAGTGGTACTCGAACCTGTGCTAGATGATGAATTGCCTGCTTCAGCATCACTAAAGTTATCTTTGATAGCTGCCAACTCTTTCCATACAACTAGTTCGTAACTATTGGCTCCCGCTACTGCTTCCCAATTTGCTTTGAAACTATTGGTAGTAACATCTGTTGCATCGAGCGCTTTTGCTCCGCTCAATTGTGCTTTTACACCAATACCGCTAAGTGTGACTTCTTCTTTAATATCTTTTGAAGTGATCGACAATACAGCATTAGCACTTTCTAGAGTTGTAGGTTTGAAAGTGATAGTAATGCTAGCATTTTCTACCTTACCATCTACAGGGATTATCTCTGTAGGGCTAACTTCGAATGCACTGTTATCACTAGCGATGATAATGTTGCTTGTTAGGTTATCGCCACTAAGCGTAAACGTAAACTCTTTGCTTTGGTTGATTGTAACATCTCCAAAGTCAGCCACTCCATCAGTAATGCCACTCAATTGTATACTTGGTGGAGTTGGAGGAACGTAACTAGGGTCGTACACCTTATATAATGCAATACCATTGCCAGGATGATATTGATGAACATAGTATGTTCCATCATTTATCTTAGATGCGGTTAGCCAATTGGATACGGCTGTTGTTGCAGTAGCTTTACCATCGCCTATCATGAAGACGGATTCTTCTTTATTGTCTTTGCTAGCAAGGTCAACACCAGTTGACATATCGTGCAACTTAAACATGCTATCATAGTTTGCTCCCGGTGCATTGTATACCCATACTTCACGCTCGATGCCTTTGCTGTCTTTCAAAGTAAAGATGCAACCTCCGAGTGTTGATATCTTAGCATCAGGTGGAGTCACTACAACTGCTTCGCCTCCTGTTGTACACGATTGCCAATCGGCACTGCGCACGTGAGCTATAAATGAGTTTTCAGTTCCTTTTATAACGTTTACTGCTGCTATACCTGCGGTAATATTGCTACCGGTAATACTTCCAACTATTACATCACTCTCTGTAGCGCCACCGTTGGTTACCTTCACATAGTTAACTTGAGTTTGTCCATTCGAGTAATAGAATATCAATCCACCTTCGGGACTATATAAATCGCCAAATGCAGATATAAAGTCTGTACGGCCAACAAAACCATCAGCTAATCCCAATTTTGGTAACTCGAAGCTAATTACTTTACTCTCTTTGCCACCTGCTTTAATAATAACAGCTTTAGCAGGATTAGAACCTGCCCAACCAACAGTAAGCACCATGTTGCCTGCATCATCAATTGTATTACCTACTCCGGTAGCTTCTGGAGATGTGAAATAAGTACTTTTTTCTACTGTGGTACCATTGTGCTTATAAGCTAGTACATTTTTTGAGGCTTTGTCTAATACATAGAAGGTTCCATCATAACCTCCACCTTGTCTTGCTTCTGCTTGTACAGGCATGTCAGCAGTCGATTCCCATAGTTTTTCAACTACAAATGGAGTAGTTGGTGGTTCAACGCCTTTGCCAATAAGAGCAATCTCTTTTGAAATACCTTTTGAAGATAATGTAAGAATAGCACTCTCTTCTGCAGCAGTTGCTGGAGTATATGTGATTGTTACTTCTGTCTCCGCAATAGCTCCACTCTCTGGAGTAAGAGATGCAACATTTACTGCGAATGCTTCATTGTTACTAGATATAACTAAATCTTCAATAAGATTTTCTGCGCTAACCTTGAATATCTGTTGTGCGCTTTTGCCTAGAAGCACTTCTCCAAATTCAACCTTACTTTCAATAACATCTGGTAAATGAATGATTGGTGCTGGTTTATCATACACTTTATATAGAGCTATACCTACTCCCGGTAGTACTTGGTGAATATAAAATGTTTTATCATCTATCTTGGAGCAAGTAAGCCAATTGGCATATGCGCCTGATGTAGCTGTTCCATCTCCAATCATAAAGCTCTTTGCAGTTGCATCGGCTGACGATTCTAGATCGCTTTCGTCAGTCATATTGCGAACTTTAAACTCGCTATTGTAGTTAGTTGCTCCAGTATTATAAGCCCATAGCTCTTTGTCATTGCCATTGCTATCTTTGATAACAAACATACAGGCTCCAAGAGTTGTGTTTTTCAAACCATCTAAACTGAGTGTGGTAGTAGTTGTTCCATCAAATTTTTGCCATGCATTTGATCTTACCTGACTAATAAATGTGTTCTCGTCACCTTTATATACAACCGAAAGACTATTTCCAGTGACTAAACCACTGCCAACGGAGCCAACGGTTACATCTTCAGCAGTTGCTCCTCCGTTCTTAATCTTTACGTAATTGATTGACGATTGTGTGTTATTATAGAAGAATACATAACCACCCTCCTCGCTGAAGAAGTTTCCCGATGCTGTATTAAAATCGGCTCTTCCCGAGTTAGGAAAACTGAATGAGATAGAAGTAGGTGTTGTTTCTCCTTTTTTGTATAGCTTCAGCCCATTAGGTGCAGCTGCTGCAAAATAACCTGTGCGTACAGCTAAGTTGCCTGCTTCATCGCATACAAAACCACTGCCTACGTCAGATGAGGCATAAGCGGTCTTTACGATAGAGCCATTTTCTTGTTTATATGAGAAGATAGTAGAGGTGCTTTTATCTTGAATATAAATCACTCCATCATGTCCAACCCCTTGTTTACCATCCCCTGCGGCAGGTATACCAGCGGTCGATTCCCATATCTTTTCTACAACAAATTGGCTATGAGCCAAGTTGATTGCCAATAAGGCAACCAATAAACAGACCATTTTTTTCATAAGCATATATTTAAAGTTAATAAGCTGCTATATCATGAAAGTAGTCTTGGTCGCTATGATGTGATAGGATGTTTTCTATGTTGATGATATCCAAAGTATTAGATACCGAATTTAGACGAGAGATTATAGTATAAATATACGCTTTATTTTGGAATAACAAACATATATTTGCAATAATTAAATATCATAATTAAAAATAATGATTAATTAACAGTCAGAGGCTTAGTCGTCTAATAGTAAGAGAAGAGTAAAATGTGTATTAATATAGAAACTTATTCGTGATGATACGGTCCGTTATTAAGAATGGTCATCGCTCTATAGATTTGCTCAACAAAGATTAAACGAATCATTTGGTGTGAGAAGGTCATTTTAGACATCGATATCTTCTCTGAGGCTAAATCGTATATTTTTTGAGAAAAGCCATAAGGACCACCAATTACAAACACCAAGCGTTTGTTTACGGTTATCATTTTTCTTTTCATCCATTCTGCAAATTCGATAGAGCGCATCTCTTTGCCATGTTCATCAAGTAGTACTACGAAGTCGCCTGGTTGAATAGCTTTGCAAATTAATTCAGCCTCCTTTTCCTTTTGTTGTTCCATTGATAGACTCTTAGTGTTTTTGAGTTCTGGAATAACCTCCATATCAAAAGAGATATAGCGTTTAGTACGCTGAATGTAATCATTAATAGCTGTAACGTAATGTTGCTCAACAGTTCTACCTATAACAAGCAAGGTTGTTTTCATCTTAATAAGTGCAAATGGTTTAGGTTACAAAAATAGGCATTTATTTATGTTATTTCCATTTAATGGTTACCTTTGCGTATAAATCGATAGAAGTTTTAACACTAAACTGCTGTCTAAAAGCTATGGTTATGAAAAAACGAATCTTTCTTTTGTCTACCGGATTGCTTTTTACAATGTCTTTATTGCTAGCGCAAGATGTACCGGTTGAAGTAGTTACTGCCTTTAATAAGGGTAATTCGCAAGAACTCAATAAGTATTTTGCAGAACAGGTTGAACTGATTATTCAAAGTTCACAACAGAATGCAGATAAGGGACTCACAGAATCAACATTATCTTCCTTCTTTAATGATCATAAAGTGAATGGCTTTACTGTAAATCATAAAGGAAATCGAAGTGAGTCTAGTTTTATGATTGGTACATTGGCTACTGCTAAGGGAAGTTTTAGGGTTAATTGTTTTTTTCGCAAACTACAAAATAATTATATAATTCATCAAATTAGAATTGATAAGATCAATGAATAAGGAAAAAGAATTGATAGACAAACTAATTGATTTAGCATTTGCTGAAGATATCGGTGATGGCGATCATACTACATTATCATGCATTCCAGAAACTGCTATTGGTAAATCTAAACTTTTAATAAAAGAGACTGGCGTTTTAGCCGGTATTGAGATTGCAAAAGAGATCTTTAATCGCTTTGACCCAACAATGCAAGTTGAAGTCTTTATTGAGGATGGTTCTGAAGTTAAACCAGGCGATGTTGCGATGGTTGTTGAAGGTAAAATTCAATCTTTGTTGCAAACAGAGCGCTTGATGCTTAATGTGATGCAACGTATGAGTGGTATTGCAACAATGACACGCAAATACGCCAAGCAACTTGAAGGCACTAACACACGTGTACTTGATACTCGTAAAACTACACCGGGCTTACGTATTTTAGAAAAGATGGCTGTTAAGATTGGTGGTGGCGTTAATCATCGTATCGGTCTTTTCGATATGATCTTGTTGAAAGATAATCATGTTGATTTTGCAGGAGGTATTGATAAAGCTATTACTCGTGCAAAAGATTACTGTCAAGCTAAAGGTAAAGACTTAAAGATAGAGATTGAAGTTCGCAGCTTCGATGAACTACAACAAGTTCTTGATTTGGGCGGTGTAGATCGTATCATGTTCGATAACTTTACACCTGAAATGACTAAGAAAGCTGTAGAGATGGTAAATAGACGCTTTGAAACTGAATCTTCTGGAGGTATTACTTTTGATATGTTAAGAGATTACGCTGAGTGTGGTGTTGATTACATTTCTGTAGGTGCATTGACTCATTCAGTAAAAGGTTTAGATATGAGCTTTAAAGCTTGCTAAATAATCAATGACATAAATCTTACATATTCTAACTATCTAACTTATGCATAGTAGAGTGTAAGATTTATGTCTTTCTTATACATAGGCTTTACCTCCTATTTTTCTCATCTAATACCAGTGAAATATTATCTTTTCATGGAATTAACTTCTTTTTAGATTTCTCATTGCAGCATTTCTATAAATGCTACGTCTAATCAATACAAACGCGAGAGGCGACTGTATAAATAATACGCACTAACTTTGGAAAACGAGATTGAATTGATAAAAGGTTGCCGGGCTGGAGATGACTATGCTCGAAAGGAACTTTATACACTTTATTCAAATCGGTTGTTAGCAGTTTGTTATCGTTATACAGGAGATATTGATGTTGCTCATGATGTATTGCACGATGCCTTTATAAAGATCTTTACCAAGTTCTCATTTCGTGGTGAATCATCTCTGTTGACTTGGATGACCAAGGTTGTCGTTACGCAATCATTAGATTATTTACGTATGCAAAAACGTAAAAGTCAATGGATAATTAATGAAGAACAGATACCTGATGTTCCTGAATTATCCAATAATGAAGAGCATTTAACAGAAGAGCAATTGTTGATGTTTGTGGCTGAATTGCCCGAAGGATGTAGAACGGTTTTTAACTTATATGTTTTCGAAGAGAAATCGCATAAGCAAATAGCCGAACTTTTAGGAATAAAAGAACACTCTTCAACTTCTCAACTTCATCGCGCAAAGTATATGTTAGCAAAGAAAATTAAAGAGTATAAGAACCATGAAGAAAGAACATGATGAAATTGTAGATTTATTTCGCTCACGACTTTCGCAAGCAGAGATGCCTGTGCGTGCAGATTCTTGGGAACAATTAAATAAAGGTATTGCCCTTGCTGCTAATCATAGACGTAATCTGTTTATGAGATTTGCATCTGCTGCAGCCGTATTATTGATATTGGTAGCTTCATCTGCTACTATTTGGTTGCTTTCTCCAAGACAAGAGATGGAAGAAGCCTTTACTCAATTGGTCAATGTGAATCCAGGCAATATTAATAAAGATGTTGCATATTCAAACTTTACTCCACATTCGCCTGTTGCTCAAGTAGTCAAACCACAATACGCTAAAGTGGCATCTGTTATTGATAATGGTACAGATGCTGAAGAAGATTTCTTTTCATTATCATTCTCGTATACAATAACGACTGTCGAAGAGGATGTTTACTCGAATGAATCACCATCTAATGGTTATTGGTTGGTAGGCTCCAATAGTAACAACCCAAGTACAACTAACAGTAACTCAAATCAAATTGCTCAAACTTCTAAAAAAGATAATAAATGGGGTATTAAACTGTTAGGCGGCATTTCTTTGCCTGATAAATACTCCAATAATAAACTTCCCTATAATATTGGTGTAACAGTAGAACGTCAATTAAATAAGATATTTAGTGTTGAAACAGGATTGCAATATTCTCATTCAGCTACCCCCGAAAGTAATCTTCATTATATCGGTATTCCTCTTAAATTGAATGCCACTTATCTTAAAAGTAAAAAAATAGATTTATATGCAACTGTTGGCGGTGTTGCTGATAAATGTATTGCCGGTGCTCCAAATAATGATTTTAAGAATGAACCTATACAGTTGGGTGTAACTGCCGGACTAGGAGCTCAATACAAAATAAACGACCAACTTGCTGCTTTTATCGAACCAGGTGTATCACATTACTTCAAAACAGACTCAAAACTCGAGACAATTCGTTCTAAACGTCCTACTAATTTTAATGTTTTATGTGGTCTTAGAATGAGTTTTTAAACTATTGTAATTATGAAAAACTTTAAAAACATATTATTAGTATTATTCGTTATTGCAAGTCTTAGTGCATGTGTATACGATTCTACATATTATAATAACCCTCGAGTTAGCTCTTTTGTAAAAGAACTGAAAGCCGGTACATACAATTATAAGAATGATAAAGGCATAATTGTTATTCCTGATTTTACAGAAGATGACATACCCGCTCTTTTAAATTATGTGGATGATTTGACAACGATTCCTTCTTTTCCTACCATATATATATCGAATAGCGGAAAGATACGATTAGGAGAGTGCATGCTATGGATTATCGATTCAATAAGATTGGGTATGCCAACTTCATTTGGTAGTAACATGGTGATTGCTAATGCTCAAAACTATGAAGCGATTTATTTTCTAACTGACGAAGAAGTACTTAATGTTGCTACTCGATATAGAAGTTGGTGGGAAAACAGAAAATACCCAAGAACAGCATGGACTATAGATCCCTGTTATGATGATCCTTTATGTGGTAGTGGTTATCGTTGGTGGTAATGCCTAAATTATAGTTAGTAAGGTAAGATTGTTATAATGATGATAAAGTTATTCTCATTTTTTTGTTTAATGGCTCTCACGCAGATTACTTTTGCTCAAGAGTTTAGTAAGCAAGATTCTATTCGTTTGAATGCGATACTTGATGGCGATCAAGAATTGCATATCAATAAAGATGTCATTAATCAAATAGACTTTGGCGCTGGTGTTTGGGGTTCTCAGATGATGATTATGGATAAGCAATGGTTATCACCTGATGCTACTTTACCCTCTATTCATCCTGATGAAATACCTTTAGACAAACGACAAATATTGAGTCTTAAACCATACAAAGCCAATACACCTTATAATTGGGATCCTGTTCGACAGAAGAAGATTAAAGTTACTAAAGATACTTGGCGAAGTGATCCTTACCGAGAAATAAAGAGCAGACTTATTTACTCTAATTGGGCTTCTAAACCTCATGAAGCAGGTATGCGCAACTCTGTTGCTGCAATCGAAGCAACCGGTTTACGATACAATCCTTTTGCTGGTAAAGTTGGTGGTGCTTCTGTTGGCGCATGGCAAGCGGTATCAACAGGTTCGGGAACTGACTTGATGGCACCTTTTACAAAAGAATTTTGGAATCGTGCAGGACGCAAAAGACGAATGCGTACTTTTGAAGTATTAAGCCAATACGGCGATTCTACTACAGTTACAGTCAATCAAGCTCTCATCCAGCCATCCCTTCATTGAACATCCTTTTTATAGAGTTGTTTCATTTATAATTAACTGTAATAATTATGAATAGGATAACCTCTTTGTTCAATATCAAATATCCCATTATCCAAGGTGGGATGGCATGGTGTAGTGGTTGGCGATTAGCATCGGCAGTAAGTAATAATGGCTGTTTGGGATTATTAGGTGCAGGCTCTATGACACCTGATCTTTTACGTCAACATATTCAAAAGTGTAAGGCTGCTACTGATAAGCCTTTCGGTGTTAATGTTCCTCTCATGTATCCTCAAATAGATGAAATCATGAATATCATTGTTGAGGAAGGTGTCAAAATAGTCTTTACATCGGCAGGCAATCCTAAAACATGGACTGACTGGCTGCATCAACATGATATAACAGTTGTACATGTAGTTTCTTCATCAAACTTTGCCATGAAGTGTGATGTAGCAGGTGTTGATGCTATTGTTGCCGAAGGTTTTGAGGCTGGAGGGCATAATGGTCGTGATGAAACAACAACTCTCTGTTTGATTCCTTCGGTAAGAGCTTCTACAACATTGCCTTTGATTGCTGCAGGTGGTATAGGTACCGGACAATCAATGATGGCGGCTATGATATTGGGGGCAGAAGGCGTGCAAATAGGAACTCGTTTTGCGCTGACCGTTGAGAGTTCGGCGAGTAGCGTATTCAAAGACTATTGTTTGCGTTTGAATGAGGGCGATACCAAATTGCTGTTAAAGAAGCTCTCTCCTACGAGATTGGCAACCAATCCGTTTAAAAAAATAATAGAAGAAGCCGAAGCTAGAGGTGCGACAGCCGCCGAATTGTTGGAACTCATAGGAAAAGGCAGAGCAAGAAAAGGAATCCTTGAGGGTGATTTAGAAAATGGAGAATTGGAGATAGGGCAGATTACGGCCCTATTTCGTCAGCAACAGACAGTAGCCGAAGTTATAAAAGATATTGTAGAAGATTTCAAACGGGTATCCAAACTCAATTTTGAGTTAGAATAACTATACTTTATTAAAAGCAAGAAGCACCTATCGCTATTATGATAAGTGCTTCTTTATAATTATTTGTTAGATATTAGCAGGAGAGTAGGGGAGTCCAAAGACATCAGCTACTGCTTTATAAACAATCTTTCCTTCAACTATATTCAATCCTTTTGCCAATGATGGGTCTGCTTGACAAGCAGCTTGCCAACCTTTGTTTGCTAATGCAATGGCATAAGGGATTGTAGAATTAGTTAAAGCCAAAGTTGATGTATATGGTACTGCGCCAGGAATGTTGGCTACAGCATAATGCACTATACCATCTATAACATACGTTGGTTCGCTATGCGTAGTTGGGTGTGATGTCTCAAAACAACCGCCTTGGTCAATAGCTACATCTACAAGCACAGTTCCTGGTTGCATCAATTTAAGCATATCTTTAGTAATTAAGTGAGGTGCTTTATCACCTGGTTTCAAAACAGAACCAATTACTAAATCTACATCAGCCAATTCTTGTTCAATTTGATGTGCCGAAGAACAAAGTGTTTTTACATTAGCAGGAAGAGTTTCGCTTAGATAGCGCAAACGTGTCAGGTTGATATCCGAGATAGTAACATCGGCTCCCATGCCGGCAGCCATTTGTGCTGCATTACTACCAACAATACCTCCACCAAGTATTAATACTTTAGCAGGTTTAACGCCAGGCACGCCACCTAGCAATTTACCTTTTCCACCTTGAGGTTTCTCTAAGAAACGTGCTCCTTCTTGAATTGACATTCTTCCAGCTACTTCGCTCATTGGAATTAGCAAAGGAAGTGAACGATCAGGCTTTTCAACTGTTTCGTAAGCTAAACAAATAGCGCCACTTTCTATCATGGCCATTGTTAACTCCTCGTCAGATGCAAAATGGAAATAAGTGAATAGCAATTGACCTTTCTTGATGAGCTTATATTCCGGCTTGATAGGCTCTTTCACTTTTACAATCATCTCAGCAATATCATAAACTGCTTCGATGGTTGGAAGTATTTTTGCACCTACGGCTTGATATGAATCATCATCAAATCCGCTATTAACACCCGCGCCTTGTTGTATGTAAACTACGTGTCCATGTCTAACAAGTTCCGCTACACCGCTGGGTGTCATACCCACGCGATTTTCATTGTTTTTAATTTCTTTTGGTACGCCAATAATCATAATGTTCTAAATAAAAGGTTTATTTCATTTCGAAATTAGAGATATTAAATTTAATAACAATATGAAAATGAGTTTTTTTATAGCGTTTTCTTTATTTTATTTCTATAGTTTGCAATAAACAAATATCCCAACTTGAAATGAATCAAGTTGGGATATCCTTATGTTATTCTATGTCTAAGAAATCAATCGATTAGTTGATTGTGATCTCGTCAATAAACAAGAATGCTTTCTTGCCTTCACCTGGATGACCTTTTGGCAATGCTGGAGTGCATTTGATTGTTACTTTTACATAAGTAGCTGTAGTTGTATCAAAGCTTACTTCATAGTCTTCGATACTTTTTTTACCGAATTCCATGATTACAGGATATTCGCTACTTGCAACTTCGCGATAGTTCTTGCCATCTTCTGATACTTCAACAACCAATCCAGTTGCACCCAATACCCAATCTCCTGGAGCGATGCATGCTTCTGTCGATACACTCGATACCTCTGTTGGTTTACCTAGGTCTATTACAGCAACTACGTCATTCAAGAAGCCAAGCCAGCTACCACCGTTGTAGCTAAGATTACCTTTCAAACCATCAATCAACATTGGTGCACCACTATATTTATAGTTATTAGATATTGGTGTCAATAACTCAATAGATGCTCCTGTTGCTTTGTTGAAGTTGATGTATTGTGAATACTCACGACCTGCTCCGTTTTCGCGCATTGCTACTGCTTTCAATTCGGCAGCTTCTTTTACGGCGATAGGCGCAGTGTATTTATTAGACGATTTAGTTGGAGTAGAACCATCTAAAGTATAATAAATAGGAGCATCATCAATCGTGTTAAGCTCTACGATGAAAGCATTTTCTTCTTTGTTATAAGCTACTTCTCCATCAATATCATTGATGTGAGTTGCATAGTTCAAGCCTTCACGCTCATACATTTTGATAAGTCTTGCAGCAGCTTTTGTAAATCTGTTATAATCCTTCTTTTCAGGCATTGTCCATTGTACCTCTGCCAAAGCAGCCATACGTGGAAGAATCATATATTCAACTTGTTTGGTAGTTGGAATGTATTCAGTCCAAACATTTGCTTGTACACCGATGATGTGTTTTTTCTCTTCTTCAGTCAATTCATCAAGTTGTGGATTGAAGCTATAAACAGTTTTCACAGGAAGAAAACCTCCAATAGCCATAGGCTCATTGCTCTTGTCGGCAGATTGGTAGTAGTCAAAATACATAAATGTATTAGGTGTCATAATTACATCGTGTCCTAAGCGAGCTGCTTCAATACCACCAGCAACACCTCTCCAAGACATAACAGTTGCATCTGGAGCTAATCCTCCTTCAAGAATTTCGTCCCAACCAATTATTCTGCGACCTTTTTTGTTTAAGTGTTTCTCTAATCGGCTGATGCAGTAGCTTTGTAGTCTATCTTCTGCTGAATGTTGTTTATCTGCTTTCAACTTTTCATCTTTAATGCGTTTTTGGCACTTCGGACAAGTTTTCCAACGTGTCTTAGGTGCTTCGTCTCCACCAATATGAATGTATTTTGAAGGGAACAATTCTGTTACTTCGTTTAATACATTTTCAAGAAATATCATTGCATCTTCATTACCAACACAAATCACGTCGTCAAATACTCCCCACATTTTTTCAACTTCGTAAGGACCACCTGTACAACCATACTGTGGATATGATGCCAATGCTGCAAGCATATGTCCAGGAAGATCAATCTCTGGAATAACAGTGATAAAGCGTTCTGCTGCATATGCAACAATCTCTTTAACTTCTTCTTGCGTATAGAATCCTTCGTGTGGAATTCCATTATACTTGCCTGTATTATGGCCGATTACAGTTTCAGTACGTTTCGAGCCGATTTCAGTAAGTTTAGGATATTGTTTAATCTCGATTCTCCAACCTTGGTCTTCTGTTAAGTGCCAGTGAAGAATGTTCATATTATGCAATGCAAGTAGATCGATATATTCTTTGATAAATTCTACAGGAAAGTAGTGACGTCCTACGTCCAAGTGCATACCACGATATCCAAAACGTGGATAGTCATTGATTTCAACAGCTGGTATTGATACGATCTCGTTAGATTTTACTACTGCTGGAATAGCTTTTCTAAGTGTTTGGATACCATAGAATACTCCGTTAGCATCTTTACCATTGATAAATATGTTATCTGTGTTTGTTTGTAGTGTATACCCTTCTTCAGCGTTAATTGATTGGTCGTAGCCTAATACTATGGCTTGTTTTGAAATTACAGACCCCGGAACATAAGAACTGATTGTTAATTTTTGACCGGTTGCTTGATTAATGTACAGCGCTAAGAATTCTGCATTTTGTTTTAGTAGTTCTTCACCTTCAGGAAACAATAGAGTTGTTTTGTCTTCTAATAAGAATGGTGACGATTGTAGTTTGTTGATTTGTTGTGGCAATGGTACTACTTCATAGTTTGCTTCAACAGTTTTCTTGCCGCATGAGGCGAAAATAAAAGCTGCTGCCATTACACAAAGCGAGTAATTCAGTTTTCTCATAATTACAGGGTTAATATTAGTTTCAGCTACAAATATAATAAAATATATTATAATTTACTGCCTTATAAATTAAATAGTTATTCATATGTTTCTGCCTATTTGTGTGTTTTATTTGTTGTTATGTTTTTGATATATAGAGTAATGTGTATTATGTACCATAAAGCGGTTATGATATTTATATATTGTACGGCATATTGACTACTTCTTTCTTTATTAATTGCATACTGCGTGATAATTGTTAACTATTATCGCGTTAGATGTATATGTTTTGGTCGATAATAGTTAACAGTTATCGATTGCATCATTAATAGATAGTATCTTATTTGTTCTAATTGATATAGTATTGTTTGTTGATTCCACTTTTTAGTATCAATGATTCATATGTATTGTGATAACAATTCCTTTTTGTTGAACAATTAATTGATAATATTGATAAAGTTTATCGTTAATAGAGTTTATTACTCACACTCTAGTTCGGTTGATATTGCCTTTCGTTTTGATTTAACTTGTAATGAGATGGGTCAATCTTCATGCAACATCATCATGTTTTATCAATGTTTGTATCCAAATCTAACACTAATTGTCAGTAATTAAAGATAAAATCC
>CAMTPH010000013.1 GCA_947074345.1 uncultured Bacteroides sp.
TAGAGTAGCTGACTACGGATCAGCCGGTTACAGGTTTGAATCCTGTCGCGATCACCAAAGCTTCTACAATGTGAATTGTGGAAGCTTTTTTTATATACACATTTCACTCCTCTTTTCCTCTTTTCTAAATAATAATATTTACTTTTGTTATATTAGATTAATTAATGCACTAACCATGGAAAAGTCTAAAGTCTATTTCACAAATCTACGAACTAAGCCAACTGCTAATCTATTAAATAAATTAGAAAGGCTAGTAAAGAAAGCAGGTATCGAGAGTCTATCTTTAACCAACAGTTTTGTAGCTATCAAAATACATTTCGGCGAACCGGGCAATTTGGCTTATCTACGGCCAAACTATGCCGCTTGCATTAGTAATCTATTAAAAAGTCTTGGAGCCAAACCTTTCTTGACAGATTGCAACACGCTATATTCGGGTAAACGGGCCAATGCCGTTGATCATTTACAAAGTGCGATGGAGAATGGTTTCAACCCAATATCAGCACAATGTCAAGTAATCATAGCCGATGGATTAAAGGGAACCGATTATAGAGAGATAGAAGTAGGAGGCGAATATTGCAAAACAGCTAAGATTGGCACAGCTATTGCCGATGCTGATGTGATATTAAGCATGACACATTTCAAAGGTCACGAACAATCGGGTTTTGGAGGTTCATTAAAAAACCTTGGTATGGGTTGCGCCAGTGTGGGCGGCAAATTAGAGTTACACAGCGCCTCACAGCCAGTCATAGAGAAACAAAACTGTATTGGTTGTAATATCTGTGTGAAATATTGCGCACACGATGCCGTACATCTCAATGCTAAACGAAAAGCAGATATTGATTATGATAAATGTGTTGGATGCGGACAATGCGTAGCACTCTGTCAATACGATGCAGCCGTGATGGGAAGTAGCGATACATCAGAACGACTGAATTATAAAATTGCAGAATACTCATTGGCAGTCGTCAAAGACAAGCCCCATTTCCATATCAGTTTTATAATGAATGTATCTCCCGAATGCGATTGTTGGAACCACAACGATGCAGCAATCATCCCCGATTTAGGTATTCTAGCATCGTTTGATCCTGTTGCCCTCGATATGGCATGCGCTGATATGGTTATCAACGCCCCTATCCTACGAAATGATAACCAACTAGCCAACGAGCATCACCACGATGATCTTTGCGGTTGCGATAAGTTTCGTCTTATGCATCCCGACACCGATTGGTTTGCTGGATTGGAACATGCCGAAAAGATAGGCTTAGGCACAATGCAATACAAATTAATAACCGTTTAAACAACAAGATATCAC
The DNA here is from genome assembly GCA_947074345.1 of uncultured Bacteroides sp. Classification (GTDB taxonomy): domain Bacteria; phylum Bacteroidota; class Bacteroidia; order Bacteroidales; family Bacteroidaceae; genus Bacteroides. Next base: position 1,313 of record CAMTPH010000013.1, read on the forward strand.
CTGATATGAGCAGAAACATGAATGAAGTAATGGAGAGATTCAGAACCATCGAGTTTACAGAAGATTTCGACATTATTGTAGCTATTGCCAATGGAGGAATTATTCCGGCAACCATCATCAACCAACGTTTACAGAAAGAAATGCAGATAGTAAAAATCAATCTGAGAGATGAATTTCAACGACCTAAGTACGATGCCCCTATTTTAATTTCTCCAATAGATTTTGAATTTAAAGACAAAAGCATATTGTTGGTAGACGATCGAATAAAAACAGGTTCAACGATCAAACTAGCCAAAGAGTTGATGGCAGACGCAAAACTAATAAAAACATTTGCAGTTAACGGCAATGCAGACTATGCGCTCTTTGACGAAACATGTTTTAAGTTCCCGTGGATTATATAATTAAAAATAGCAGTAGGCTTTTACAACCACAGCACGTCTTTATTTGTTCTTTTTCTTATTAAGCATTTTTTAATTATACTAATTTTTCTATTTTCGTAGAATTCTTACTTATACTAAGATGGAGACAATCAATATCAAGCATAAGCCACACGACATAGGCTTTGCACTTAGTGGAGGATTTATTAAGGGATTTGCACATTTGGGTGCTATGCAAGCATTACTAGAGCACGACATTAAACCCGATATAATCTCGGGCGTTAGCGCCGGTGCATTAGCAGGCGTATTTGTTGCCGATGGCAATGAGCCCTATAAAGTGCTTGATATTTTCTCAGGACATAAATTCGAAGATCTCACTACCATGGTTATCCCTACCGTTGGGCTATTCGATTTAAAAGACTTTATCGAATTTCTGAAAAGCAATTTAAAAGCCAAGAAAATTGAAGATTTAAATACACCACTTATCATAACCGCAACCGACTTCGATCGCGGTCGCTCAGTACATTTTAGAAAAGGCGAGATAGCAGAACGAGTAGCAGCATCTTGTTGCATGCCCGTTATGTTTAGGCCCGTCAATATTAACGGAACACATTTTGTGGATGGAGGATTGTTAATGAACTTACCCATAAATACCATTCGCCGCGATTGCAACAAAGTGATAGCCATAAATGTTAGTCCTCTCGAAGCCGATGAATATAAGATGAATATTATCAGCATCGCACTACGCTCCTATCATTTTATGTTTAGAGCCAACGGTTTTACAGTTCGCGACAACTGCGATTTGCTTATCGAGCCATACAATTTAAATGGATACAGTAATCGTGAATTAGAAAAAGCCGACGAGATCTTTAAACAAGGATATGATACAGCCAAAGAGATTATAACCAGATCGCTCGAAGAAAACGGCACTATCTGGATCGAATAAAATTATTACATTACAAAAAGATTCCAAAATGGATAACAACTCCAAAATACTTATTTATCAAGTCATGACACGCCTATTTGGCAATGATAACTGTTCGTGCATCAACAATGCGGATATAGGTGTCAATGGCTGTGGAAAGATGTCTCATTTCAATACCAAGACCTTCAAAGAGATCAAGAAATTAGGCACTACCCATATTTGGTATACCGGTATCATTGAGCATGCTACTCAAACCGATTATAGACGTTACAATATTCGCCCCGACCATCCTGCTATTGTAAAAGGCAAAGCCGGATCACCCTATGCCATAAAAGATTATTTCGACATAGATCCCGATATAGCCAGTGATGTCCCCGAGCGTATGCACGAGTTTGAAGAGTTAGTAAAACGTACTCACAAAGCAGGATTGAAAGTCATCATCGACTTTGTTCCCAACCATGTAGCTCGCCAATACCATTCCGATTCACAACCCGATGGAACGGTTCAGCTTGGTGCAAACGATGATTCCAGTTATGCATTTAGTCCATACAACAATTTCTACTATATTCCGCAATGCCAGCTACATGGGCAGTTTGATATGAAAGGTAGCGCTAGCGAACCATATTATGAATTTCCTGCAAAGGCAACAGGCAACAATCGGTTTGACGCATATCCCAACATCAATGATTGGTACGAAACCATTAAACTCAATTATGGGATTGATTACCAAAATGGCGGGACACATAACTTCACCCCTACTCCCGACACATGGATAAAGATGTTAGACATCCTATTATTCTGGGCTTCCAAAGAGATTGATGCATTTCGATGCGATATGGCAGAAATGGTACCCGTTGAATTTTGGGAATGGGCAATACCAAAAGTAAAAGAGAAATACCCCCAAATATTATTCATCGCCGAAGTATACAACCCTGCCGAATATAGAAACTACTTGTTCAAAGGTCATTTCGATTATCTGTACGATAAGGTAGGACTCTATGACACCTTACGCAATGTTATTTGCGGATATGATTCGGCAACAGCCATCACACGTAGTTGGCAGAGCTTAGATGGCATAGAAAAACGGATGTTGAACTTCCTCGAAAATCATGATGAGCAACGCATCGCCTCAGATTTCTTTGCTGCAAATCCTATTAAGGCGATACCCGGACTAATTGTATCATCCTGTATGAATACAAATCCAATGATGATTTATTTTGGTCAAGAGTTTGGAGAGCTAGGCATGGATAGCGAAGGATTTAGCGGACGAGATGGACGAACAACCATATTCGATTATTGGAGTGTAGACACCGTTCGCAGATGGAGAAACGAAGGAACATATGATGGTAAATTGCTTACCAAGAACGAGAAACTAATTTACGATTTACACAAAAAGATACTAAACATATCTGTCAATGAGCCTGCTATTTCGAAAGGTAGCTTCTTTGATTTGATGTATGCTAACTTAGACGGTTGGAAGTTCAATGCACACAAACAATATGTGTTCTTCAGAAAATACGAAAATCAGCTATTATTAATTGCAGTAAATTTTGATAATCAGCCGGTTGATATAGCAGTCAACATACCTTCGCACGCATTCGATTATTTAGAGTTACCACTTATCGACTCGTACAAGGCCAAAGAGCTAATATCTGGCAAGAATGAAAACATCAATCTACTTCCTGATAAATCAACCGAGCTTACTCTAAATGCCTATAGCGGCAAGATACTGAAGATAGAATTATAAAGCTCAAAGTTCATCTATCCGAATATAAACAGAAGGTTTGATAACTGTTAACAGTTAACAGATGAAACATATATAAATAGCGCGATAACAGTTAACAGTTATCGCGCTATTTATGTATATACAATTGAGAAAAGCCAACTAAACAATCTGTTTATTTAAGCTGTCTATACTCCGAAGGCGAATAGCCTGTATGTTTTTTGAAGTATCTACCCAGAAAAGATTGATCAGGGAAATTATATTTATCAGCAATTTCTTTAATTGATAAGTTAGTCTTTTGCAAAGCCACTTTCAATTCGAGCACAGAGAAGCGGTCAATAATATCTTTAGCAGACCTTACTTTAGTAATCTCCTTGACAATAGTAGCTAAATATCTTGTCGATATGCACAATGTATCAGCATACCAAGTCACATCTCTTTGCAAAGGAGCATTATTATGAAGCAAATCAATAAACTTCTTAAACAACTCCTCTTTTCTACTATTACCACTTAACTGCTCTTTCGTAAAGTAACGCTGAACCTTATCATAGGTATCCCAAATAAAGATTTCAAGAAGATTTTGCGCTATATCGTTTCGAAAACGATTTTCACGATCCAAATATATAATCGAAGCTGTTTTTATGAGTTGATAGAAAGGCCCAACATTATCTTTCTCACTTGTTATAAAAAAAGGATTATCATTAATAAAGTGAAAAAATGCCGGCTCAAGTCTAAAACAAGCAATATGCATCATTTCAGTTGAGTATTTAAAATAACTGACAGAAAAGTCATCGCTACAGCTATCAATTGAAATTATTGAATTGGGCAACAAGAAAATATTCGCTTTCTGAACAACATGATATTCATTTAAATTAATGGTCATATGTGCTTCTCCTTTCTCGCAATACATTAGCACGCCGTAATCTATCTTAGTAAGATTATTATAATATTCATGGAGCTTTCCGCAACCAATTATAAATTTATCATTATCCATCTCTTTTCGATTTACAAAATCACACAATTAATATTTGATGTCAAATATAGACAATAGATTTTGTTTTTTTATATATTCTATTCCGAAAATGAACAAACGAACAGTTATTATGAAACATAATGAGATGAGACATATTAATAATTTTGCAATCGGTTATTAGTTAAATAAAAGATTGAATATTAATTATGAGAAAAAAGTATGTAACAAAATCAATGTTGATTTTGATTAGCACTATTGTCATGGCTTCATGTGGAGAAGCACCCGTACAACAACAGCAAGCACAAGCTTACGACACAATGATTGTTGGTACATCAAATAAGGAGTTAAAAACAAACTACACTGCCACTATACGTGGACAACAAGATATAGATATATATCCTCAAGTATCGGGAGCATTGACTAAGCTCTTAGTAAACGAAGGTGAAACTGTACAAAAAGGAAAATTACTCTTTGTAATTGACCAAGTACCTTATCAAGCAGCCTTGCGCACTGCAGAAGCAAATGTAGAAGTTGCAAAAGCAGGCGTAGCAACTGCACAATTGGTGTTTGACAGCAAACAAGTACTATTCAACGAGAATGTTATCTCTGAGTTTGAATTGCAAACAGCCAACAACAGTTTATTGACAGCCAAAGCACAATTGGCACAAGCAGAAGCTCAACGCATCAATGCTGCAAACAATTTGTCTTTTACAGAAGTTAAAAGCCCAGTAAATGGTGTTGTAGGTGTATTGCCATATCGAGTTGGTTCATTAGTTGGTCCAACTATTCCAAAACCATTGACATCGGTATCTGATAATTCGGCGATGTTTGTTTACTTCTCAATGACAGAAAATCAATTATTAGATTTAACTCGCAAATATGGTTCTAAAGATAAAGCCATGAGCGAGATGCCAGAAATCCAATTGATTTTGAACGATAAATCGGTTTATGAAACTCCAGGAAAAGTAGAAGCTATCAGCGGTGTTATCGACCGTAACACAGGCTCTGTAACATTGCGTGCTATGTTTCCTAACCCAAATGGCTTATTGCAAAGTGGAGCATCAGGCAATGTAGTATTTCCAGTTGAAGTATCTAACTGCATGGTTATCCCAAGAACTGCAACATTCGAAATTCAAAACCTAACTTTCGTTTACACGATTGCCGATGGTAAAGCAAAAGCGATTCCGGTAAATGTGACTCGCATCAATGGTGGTGAAGAGTACATTGTAAATAGCGGACTTAATGCAGGTGATCTAATCATCACAGAAGGTGTTGCCTTGTTGCGCGAAGGAACTCCTGTTACTGCTAAAAACACATCGTCGGTTTCTAAATAAAAAAGGAAATAAATCATGAATTTAAGAACATTTATAGAGAGACCCGTTCTATCAGGGGTCATCTCTATTACAATAGTAATCCTAGGTATCATAGGGTTATTCTCATTGCCTGTAGAGCAATATCCAGACATTGCACCCCCTACTATTCAGGTAAGTGCAACCTATTTTGGTGCTAGTGCCGAAACCATTCAGAAGAGTGTGATTGCGCCTCTTGAAGAAGCAATCAATGGTGTAGAAGACATGACATACATGACCTCTTCTGCTACCAATGCCGGTACAGCCACTATTACAGTTTACTTCAAACAAGGTTCTGACCCCGACATGGCTGCTGTCAATGTACAAAACAGGGTAACAAGAGCCACAGGCTCGCTACCTGCCGAAGTAACTCAAGTTGGGGTAACAACATCGAAACGTCAAACAAGTATGTTACAGATGTTTAATGTAAATAGTCCCAACAACTCTTACGACGAAACATTTCTTTCTAACTACATCAACATCAACTTGAAACCTGAAATTTTACGTATTCAAGGTGTGGGTGACATGATGGTTTTAGGAGGTGATTACAGTATGCGTATCTGGTTAAAACCAGATGTAATGGCACAATACAAGCTAATTCCAGTTGATGTAACAATGGCTTTAGCAGAACAGAATATTGAAGCTGCTACAGGTTCTTTTGGTGAGAACTCTACTGAGTCTAATCAATATACGATGAAGTATAAAGGACGTATGCAAACACCTGAAGAGTTTGGAGAAATCGTAATTCGCTCTACCGACGATGGTGAAGTGTTAAAACTAAAAGATATAGCCGATATTGAATTAGGTAGAGACTCATATGCATTCCAAGGAGGTTTGAATGGCCATAATGGTATCTCTTGTATGATCTTCCAAGTAGCTGGTTCTAATGCGACTGATGTAAATAAGAATATTGATAAATTCTTAGATGAAGCTCGCAAAGATTTACCAGAAGGTCTAGAGATTACTCAAATCATGAGTACTAACGACTTCTTATTTGCATCTATTTACAATGTAATTGAGACACTTGTTATCTCTATCTTCTTGGTAATTTTAGTGGTATACGTATTCTTGCAAGATGTGCGTTCAACCATTGTACCTTTGGTAAGTATCATTGTTTCTCTTATTGGTACATTTGCTTTCATGGCACTTATCGGTTTCAGTTTGAACTTAATCACACTGTTTGCGCTCGTCTTAGTAATTGGTACGGTAGTAGATGATGCCATCGTTGTGGTCGAAGCCGTTCAATCTCGTTTCGACGTAGGTTACCGTTCATCATATATGGCAAGTATTGATGCTATGAAAGGTATCAGCAATGCCATTATCACTACTACCATCGTATTTATGGCCGTGTTTATTCCGGTATCATTCATGGGTGGTGTATCAGGTACATTCTATACACAATTTGGTCTTACCATGGCAGCTGCCGTTGCTATCTCTACATTGAATGCACTTACTTTGAGTCCTGCTCTTTGTGCATTAATGCTTCGCCCTTATGTAAATGAAGATGGAACAGTAAAAGATAACTTTGCAGCTCGTTTCCGTAAAGCTTTCAACATAGCTCTTAACTATTCAGTAGGTAAATACAAAAACGGAGCCATGTTTTTCATTAAGAAACCTTGGTTAACATGGGCTACTATACTTTGCTCGGTAGTATTGCTTGTATATTTTATGAATACAACTAAGAGCGCACTTGTGCCCGACGAAGACCAAGGTGTTCTATTCGTGAACGTTAATACAGCTCCTGGTAGTTCACTTAAAACGACTGCAGAAATTGTAAAACGCATCGAAGAGCGCTTATTGGATATGCCTCAGAAAAAAGAGTTACAAAAAGTATCTGGTTATGGTTTACTATCAGGACAAGGTAACTCATTTGCGATGTTGATTATGAAACTTAAACCTTGGGATGATCGTAAATCGAAAGAAGATCAAGTGCAAAGTGTCATTCAACAAGTTTATGCGAGAACTGCCGATATTAAAGATGCACAAATCTTTGCTATTGCTCCAGGTATGATTCCAGGTTATGGTATGGGTAATGCACTCGATCTTCAACTGCAAGACAGAACTGGTGGAGATGTGAATGACTTCTATATGACTACTATGCAGTATCTAGGTGCATTGAATGCTCGCCCTGAAATTGCCATGGCCTTCTCTACTTTCGACGTAAGATATCCACAATGGACAGTAGAAGTAGATGCGGCTAAATGTAAACGTGCCGGTATCACTCCTGATGCTGTACTAAGCACCCTTTCGGGATATTATGGTGGACAATATGTATCAAACATCAACCGCTTCTCTAAAGTATACCGTGTAATGATGCAAGCCGAGCCTAACCAACGTTTAGACGAAGAGTCTTTGAACGGTACGTTCGTAAGAATGGCTAATGGTGAGATGGCTCCTTTAAGCCAATTTGTAACTCTTACTCGTACGTATGGAGCTGAGTCGTTAAGCCGTTTCAATATGTACAATTCAATTGCAGTAAATGCAATGCCAGCTCCTGGTTATTCAACAGGTGAAGCGATCAATGCTGTTCGCGAAACAGCCGCAGTTGCTCTTCCTAGAGGATATGGCTATGACTTTGGTGGTATCACTCGCGAAGAGAGTGAACAAGAAGGTACAACAGGTATCATCTTTGCCATCTGTATCTTAATGGTTTACTTAGTATTGTGTGCACTATACGAAAGTTTCATCGTACCATTTGCTGTAATCTTTGCAGTGCCAATGGGTTTGATGGGTAGCTTCTTATTTGCTCGCATGTTTGGTCAAGAAAACAACATCTACTTACAAACAGGTTTGATTATGTTGATTGGTCTATTGGCTAAAACAGCCATTCTTCTTACTGAGTATGCTTCTGAAAGAAGAAAAGCAGGTATGGGTATTGTAGCATCTGCTATCAGTGCAGCAAAAGCACGTTTTCGTCCTATCCTTATGACTGCCCTTACTATGATCTTCGGTCTGTTGCCATTGATGGTAGCTAGTGGTGTAGGTGCCAACGGTAACCGTTCACTTGGTACAGGTACTGTAGGTGGTATGGTGATTGGTACATTGGCTCTTCTTTTCTTGGTTCCTTCATTGTTTGTAATCTTCCAATGGTTGCAAGAGAAAATTCGCCCTGTAAGATATGACAACAACCGCGACTGGCAAATCGAAGAGGAAAAGATTGTTAGCCAACAAGAAATTACTGAGAGCCATAAAAACAAATAAGTCATTACCTATTATATATAATAACGTATGAAAAGTAAAATCATAATATTAGGAATTATAACTATCGTAATGAGTAGTTGTGGCATCTATAAGAAATATGAACCCACAACTACTGTTCCCGAAAATCTTTACGGGGAAGAAGTTAGTCTGAATGATTCCAGCACCCTTGCTTCATTATCTTGGGAAGAGCTATTTACTGATCCACAATTGCGATCAATCATAAATAAAGCACTTGCAGGAAACCTGGATTTGCAATCAGCAGAGTTGCGTATCGAACAAGCAAAAGCATCTTTGACATCTGCTAAATTGGCTTATTTACCATCATTCATGCTTACTCCTCAAGGTAACGCCATGAGCTTTGATAAATCAAAACCAGTATGGGGATACACCGGAGTAGTATCAGCTTCATGGGAAATTGATGCGTTTGGTAAACTAACCAATGCAAAGAGAGGATCTAAAGCAGGATACTTACAAAGCCTTGAATATCGTCAAGCAGTGGTATCATCGCTTATCTCGAACGTAGCAAATCTATACTATACGTTACTAATGCTTGATGAGCAATATCGTATCTCAAACGAAACAGCTGCTGCTTGGGAAGAGAGCGTTAAGACTATGCGCCTAATGAAAGAGGCCGGTATGACTAATGCAGCTGCTATCTCGCAATCGGAAGCTAACTATATGAGTGTAAAAACATCGGTTTTAGAACTAGCTCAACAGATTAACGAGATTCAAAACACCCTTTGTGTACTATTGGGTGAGGTTCCAAGTGATATCGAAAGAGGTTCTATCTATACAGCAACTTTCCCAGAGAACTTGTCTGTGGGTGTACCTGTAGAACTATTGGCAATGCGCCCCGATGTACGTAGTGCAGAGTATGCAGTAGCTTCAGCATTCTATGCAACCAATGCAGCTCGTTCTGCCTTTTATCCATCTATCTCATTGGGTGGAACTGCAGGATGGACAAATACAGCAGGAGTTGCTATAATGAATCCAGGTAGCTTAATCTTGAATGCTATTGGTTCTTTAACACAACCTCTTTTCAATAAAGGGTTGAACAGAGCACAACTTAAGATAGCTAAAGCACAACAAGAGCAAGCGCAATTATCATTCCAACAAACTATTTTGAATGCTGGTAAAGAGGTAAATGATGCGATGACTCAAATACAAACAGCTAAAAGCAAGAAAGCAATTCGCGTAGATCAAATCACATCACTAGAAACCGCTGTGCATAGCACAAAACTATTGATGCAACATGGTTCATCGACTTATCTTGATGTATTGACAGCGCAACAATCATTATTGAGCGCACAATTACAACAAGTAGCAGATTTGTTTAGCGAAATACAAGGAACAATCAATCTTTACCAATCACTTGGTGGTGGTAGAATTGACTAATTAACCAACTATACCTTTAAACATTCGAGTGAGGGCTGCCTGATTAATTTTGGGTAGCCCTTATTATTTGGTAAATAGTTTATCTAAAATCCACTAAACAAAGAAGGTAAGTATCAAAACAAAATAGGCTATCACAATCAATGAATGATTGTGATAGCCTATTAATTATCTCTTAGATCTATATTATTTCTTCTTTCTAAGAACCATTGCAGAACGAGCAGGAACATAAAGTTTCAGCCATTCTTTCTTTTCTTTAGCATAGAGAGGATCTACATTTGTGAAATGAACCATGCTTTCATCAACAAGTCCATTACCTCCAAAATCTTTATTATCCGTATTCAAGATAGTTTCATAAGCACCCGGTGCAACTAAGAAACCATAATCTGTATATGAATGTTTAGGACTGAAGTTAAACACAAATACTAAGTCTCCACGTTCGAAAGCTAATATCTGATCGTTATCATCATGCCAAATCTCTTTGATTGATGTAGCTTGGAAGTTCTTGATACTTTTGATTACACGAATCATAGCTTCATCAAAATCACCTAAGTAGTGATAAGCAAGATTCTTGTTATCAACTAAATCCCATTGTCTTCTAGCATACTTATACGACCATCCATTGCCCTCTCTTGGGAAGTCAATCCATTCTGGATGTCCAAACTCATTGCCCATGAAGTTAAGATATCCCCCATTGATGGTAGAAGCAGTTACAAGGCGAATCATCTTATGAAGAGCAATACCGCGATGTACCACATAGTTCTCATCTCCTTTTTGCATATGCCAATACATATCAGCATCTATCAAACGGAAGATTATTGTTTTATCCCCTACCAAAGCTTGGTCATGACTTTCAACATAAGAGATTGTTTTCTCGTCATCTCTACGGTTAGTCACTTCCCAGAACAAGCTAGAAGGTTTCCAATCCTCATCAATTTTCTCCTTAATCACTTTAATCCAGTAATCAGGGATATTCATGGCCATACGGTAATCAAAACCATATCCGCCATCTTCAAAAGGAACAGCTAATCCTGGCATACCCGAAACCTCTTCGGCAACAGTAATAGCTTTAGATTTAACCTCATGAATCAGTTTGTTAGCTAGAGTCAAATAGCATATTGCATTATCATCTTCATGTCCATTATAGTAATCACCATAATCAACAAAAGCTTCGCCCAATCCATGGCTATAATAAAGCATTGAAGTAACACCATCAAAACGGAAACCATCAAATTGATACTCTTCTAACCAGTATTTGCAGTTCGATAGCAAGAAGTGTAAAACTTCGTTCTTGCCATAATCAAAGCACAATGAATCCCAAGCCGGATGTTCATGACGAGCACCTGGATAGAAATATTGGTTAGGATCGCCAGCAAAGTTACCCAAGCCTTCCACTTCATTCTTCACAGCATGCGAATGGACAATGTCCATAATCACAGTAATGCCTAAAGAGTGAGCAGTATCGATCAAGTCTTTCAACTCATCGGGAGTACCAAAACGCGAACTAGCAGCAAAGAAGCTAGATACATGATAGCCAAAGCTTCCATAATAAGGATGCTCTTGAATTGCCATGATCTGAATACAATTGTATCCTTCTTTAATGATACGTGGCAAAGTTTTTTCCTTAAACTCCGTATAACTTCCAACCTTTTCCTCTTGTTGAGCCATACCAATGTGGCATTCATAGATCAACAAAGGATCGGTAGATGGCTTAAAAGCCTTCTTTTTGAACTTATATGGTTTTTCAGGGCTCCATACTTGTGCACTAAAAATCCTAGTATTATTATCTTGAACAACTCGAGTAGCCCAAGCAGGAATACGTTCGCCACAACCATTTTCCCAATGAACGATTAATTTATATAGATCGCCATGGTTGATAGAATCGCTATTTAGCTTTAGCTCCCAAATGCCATTTCCAATGTTTTGCAATTTATAGTTCTCATCTTCTTTCCAATCGTTGAAAGTACCAACAAGAAATATCTCAGTTGCATTAGGTGCCCATTCACGAAACACCCATCCATCTGTAGTTCTGTGAAGTCCAAAATACAAATATCCTGAAGCAAAATCAGAGAGTGTTTGTTTTCCATTGTTCGTAAGTTCAGCCTCTTTATCGATTGCATATTGATGGCGTCCAACAATAGCACTCTCAAAAGGCTTCAACCAAGAGTCATTCTTTACTAGTTTTAGTGTTTTTTCCATAAATAGGATTATTATATTAAGCTTTCACTTTAACGATTACTTTTTTCACTCCATCTGGAGTAATGCCAGGAGCATGGCCATCTTGAGGGAAGAATATAGCGAACATACCTGGTTCAACAGGGATATAAGCGTCAGCCAATCCATCAAAGAAAGTAATATCTTTTGCAGCATTATAAGGAGCATCAGCAGGCACACATTTAGCACCATCCGTATATCCCATTACTTCAACGCCCGAAAGAGGAATTTGAATATCGATAAATTCATTATGAGTTTCAAGTTTTGCAGCCTCCTTAGTTTTAGGAGCAGTTTGAGCAATATTCACAACAAGGTCAGCGCCTTCCAACTCAATCTTACCAACTTCTAAAGCAGATAAATCATGAGATTTAAGAAATTCAATAGCTTTAGGAAATAAAGGATTCAATGAAGCGTATTTTTCTAAGTTATCCAAATTATCAATTACCATAGTTGTTATCTTTTTAAATTATTAATTATATAAGTTTATTCAAAATCATCAATCGTGTAATTCAAGAAGTCTGCAAACCTCTTAAACTGACGAAACACAAGTTCAGTCTGTTCCAAAAAATCGTTTGATAGAAAGAAATCATCAGTCACATGGTATGTGCAAGTATATTCTTTGCATTTCAAGTAGTTGATGTATTCAAAATCTTTTGGAAAACCTTTAGGAGCAGTTTTTAGAAAGTCCTCACCTACAACCGGAAAGTATTGTTTAAATTGAGGGTCTTCTACAATTTCACGATACTCATCAATATTATCATAGATAGACTGTCGCACAGCTTTAAGCACTTTGGGAGGCAAACAAATGCTACCACCGGCAAGCATTGACTTACCAGGTTCCAAATGTATATAATATCCACAATGGTCAGACTTCTTACCATGTGCATTTATATATCCACCAAAATGAATTTTATAGGGGGTCTTATCAAGCGAGAAGCGAGTATCACGATAAATCCGATAGGTGCAGTCTTTAGGTTGAATATTCTTCACGCTTTCATCAAAAAGAGAAATACGAGAGATTACCAATGACAACAAGTTTTCAAATTCCAAACGAGCTTTTTCATATTCATCGCGATGATTATTAAACCACTCGCGGTTATTATTTGCAGAAAGTTCTTTTAGAAAATTAAAAATAACAGATAGACTCATTCCTTTACTCTTTTCTGTAGATTAATTCACAAACGTACTAATTTTATTTGTAACAAACCAAAAAAAAGAATAAAAAAGCACCGACTACACTTAGCCGATGCTTTAACACATTTATCAACAAAACAGACGCTTCTGTCTTTGACGTACTTACTTATCACAAGCAGGTACAATCTCCTTTAATTAATCTTATATCTAATACTATGAAAAACACAATATTAAAACAACCCCACAAACAGATTGTTCATAGGTTTAATGAAAAAAATCAATCTTTTTCGCAATAAAATATGTAGTAACTTATCTAAGATGTTAAATTATAGAGCATGGCGTAAAACCCCTATTATAAGATATTCGTATAAATAATGTATATTTGCAAGACTATTAACACTAAAATAAAATTATCTAAAACATGAACACTTCTCCGAAAAGTGCTTCCAACAAGTTCACAAAAGCTTTCTGGGTAAGCAATACAGTCGAGCTGTTTGAGCGCATGGCCTACTATGCAGTATTTATCGTATTAACCATTTACCTTTCTAACATTCTTGGATTCAATGACTTTGAGGCAAGTATGATATCCGGTTTATTCTCAGGAGGTCTTTATTTACTTCCCGTATTTGCCGGTGCATATGCCGATAAAATAGGATTTAGACAATCCATGATTTTAGCATTCTCATTACTTTCGGTTGCTTATATCAGTTTAGGATTACTCCCTACTCTATTAGAAACTGTAGGATTGGTGAGTTATGGAGCAACAACACAATTCCACGGATTGCCAGATAGTTCAACAAAATGGTTGATCGTTCCAATCCTAATCATATTAATGGTTGGTGGTTCGTTCATCAAATCAGTAATATCGGCATCAGTAGCCAAAGAGACCACTGAAGCAACACGTGCCAAAGGTTTCTCAATCTTTTATATGATGGTAAACATCGGTGCATTTACCGGTAAAACTGTAATTGACCCATTAAGAGATGTGATTGGTGATAATGCATACATCTACATCAATTACTTTTCGGGTATCATGACTCTTATCGCCCTATTTGCCGTAATCATTATGTATAAATCGACTCATCATGCAGGCGAAGGAAAAGATATTCGTGCAATCGGACAAGGCTTCTTAAAGATCATCACTAACTGGCGTTTACTTATCTTAATCCTTATCATCACAGGATTCTGGATGGTACAACAGCAACTTTATGCAACCATGCCAAAATATGTAATTCGTATGGCAGGCGAAGGAGCTAAACCAGGATGGATTGCCAATGTAAACCCATTCGTAGTAGTGATTTGTGTAAACTTCATTACTCGATTCATGGCCAAGCGCACAGCTATTACTTCAATGAATGTAGGTATGTTCTTAATCCCATTCTCTGCATTATTAATGGCATGGGGTAACATCTTCGACAGCGAATTAGTACATGGTGTGAGCAACATCACCCTAATGTTAATTGCCGGTATTGTAATACAAGCATTAGCCGAATGTTTCATTTCACCACGATATTTTGAATACTTCTCACTACAAGCACCCAAAGGCGAAGAAGGCATGTATATGGGTTTTAGTAACCTACATTCATTCCTATCATCTATCTTTGGTTTCGGTTTAGCAGGGGTATTACTAACCAAATATTGCCCAGATCCATTGCTATTCGAATCGCATGAAGCATGGGAATTAGCAAGTGCAAACGCACATTATATCTGGTATTATTTTGCAGCAATCGGACTGATAGCAGCAATAGCATTACTTATTTTTTCTAAAATCACCCAATCAATCGATAAAAAGAAGAATTAATTATTATTTAAATTGATTCTATTTTGTGTATATTTGCCGCCAATTAGCCATAGGTTAAAATTGGCGGCATTTTTGCATATAAGTACCAACGATTATAATGAAGATAAAATTTATAAGCCTTGCTAGTGGCAGTAGTGGTAACTGCTATTATCTGGGAACTGACACATACGGAATTTTAATTGATGCCGGAATCGGAATAAGAACGATAAAAAAGCTATTAAAAGAATTTCATATC
Organism: uncultured Bacteroides sp.; assembly: GCA_947074345.1. GTDB lineage: Bacteria > Bacteroidota > Bacteroidia > Bacteroidales > Bacteroidaceae > Bacteroides. Next base: position 16,637 of record CAMTPH010000013.1, read on the forward strand.
CCAATCGATACAATTAAAGGTGTATTCATCACCCATGATCATGCAGACCATATCAAGGCTGTAGGACATTTGGGAGAGAAACTCAACATCCCCATTTATACAACCAGCCTTATTCACGAAGGCATTAATAAGAGCTATTGTATGACAGAAAAGCTGCATACCTCGGCTCATATATTAGAAAAGCAACAACCATTAAAGTTTCATGATTTCACGATTGAATCATTTGAAGTGCCTCATGACGGTACCGACAATGTAGGATATTGCATCGAGATAGCAGGCAAAACGTTCTCATTCTTGACCGACTTAGGCGAGATAACTGAAACAGCTGCTCATTATATTTGCAAAGCTAATTATTTAATACTTGAAGCAAACTATGATGAAGAGATGCTAAGAATGGGCCCATATCCAAGACATCTAAAAGAGCGTATCTTTGGTAACAATGGTCATATGAGCAATGCCGATACAGCAGAATTTCTTGCAGAAAACATTACCGAACACTTACAACATATTTGGCTTTGCCATCTAAGCAAGGACAATAATCATCCTGAATTGGCATACAAAACTGTTGAGTGGAAATTAAAATGCAAAGGCATTTTGGTTGGTAAAGATGTACAACTAACTGCTTTAAAGCGAAATACGCCATCAGACGTCTACATCTTCGATTAATAAACACTTTTTGTATTAAAAAAAGTTTCTAAATTGCTTGCAGGTATCAGAACAATACATTACTTTTGCACACGCAATAAGGAAATAAATGCACTCTTAGCTCAGTTGGTAGAGCAACTGACTCTTAATCAGTGGGTCCAGAGTTCGAATCTCTGAGGGTGTACCTCTAAAAACGCTAATTACTTTACTAATAAGTAGTTAGCGTTTTTTCTTTTTATAACTGCACAAGATTTTAAAGTTTACCACACTGTAGACGATAGATTAGAAGAAGATCTATCATCCATACCAAAGCAATTCACTCCAGCTAACTCTTTTAATATTTTTGGTTTAACCACAATATTAAACATGTATCAACCTAAATTAGGAATAGTTCCGAACTAGAGTCAACTTAATTTAGGAATAAGTATAAAATGAGTCAACCAAGTTCAGGAGTATACTAATCAATAACAGCAATGAACATATGCAGCAACACTGCAATCAGCATGCAATGCTACTGCAGACCTTTTGCATTGAGACTGCATCACCATTGCAATATCACTGCAAAGCCGTTTGCAGTGATATTGCAATGGTAGTACAGTGATTTAATCAAATAGACCAATCGGGACAAAGCTCATATTTGTCGAATAAAGGAGCAGATAAGCCACTGTTTTTGAATATAGCTATTATCTTTTCTTGCTCATTTGGCGAGATAAGTTGTTCGCCCTTTTGAGCATAATAAAAGACACGCTCGCACGAGAAGCAATTTATCACTTTAGATCTCACAGTATTATATTGACCTTTTGGCACAATATCAAAAAGAATCTTCATTCCACGAGCATAGCGCAATGGTGTATCACTACGAAAATGGATGCAAGTTTCGCCCGCTGCCACACGATTGACATAGGCAGGAGTTATACACGACAAGACTTCTCTTGGCATCGCCAAATCTTCTTCATTCATTCGCGCAGCATGACTACGCAAACAGCGATTACTTTGTTCACATTGCTTTGCAGTAGCATAGCAGTAAGCATATTGAAAGGGGATATCATCTATTTTCATTTATCTGTATTCTTCAAAAACGTTTATATACTAAGGGTAACAATAGCACATTTATCATGTTACAAAAAAAGCGAAACTGAAATTATCAGTTCCGCTTTTGTATTATTGTGATTTATGTATAGTCGATTATAGAGGAATATACTCTACAAAAGCCTCCATAGCCTCGTAACTAGCAAGACCAAGATCATTGTATAAGTTCGCAGTACCACGATTGCGATCTTCACTTCGTTGCCAGAAAAGACGCTCGTCATTACCCATGAACGGAGCACTTTCCATTTGCGATTGATGTTTAAGAATCGAGTTACGTTTCGCTCTAAGCTCTTCAGGAGAGATAGGCACCGCCATTTCGATGTTTTCAATTTCCCATTCAGCCCAAGCACCACGATACATCCATAGACGACAATCTTGCAACCATTCAGCACCTTCTTCTTTTTCAAGATCAACAGCAGCAAAAACAGCATCCGTACATACACGGTGAGTACCATGTGGATCGGCTAAGTCGCCCGCAACAAAGATTTGGTGTGGTTGAATCTCAACAAGCAAGTTTCTAACAATCTCCACATCCGCTTCGCTGATAGGACTCTTCTCAATCTTACCAGTCTCATAGAAAGGAAGATCCAAGAAGTGGCAGCGACTCAATGGGATATTGTTGTATGTACAAGCCGTACGAGCTTCACCTCTACGAATCAAGCCCTTGATGGTTAAGATATCGCGTGAGTCAAGATCACCATCTTTCTTATGGCCTAAGTACTCTCGAATTTCGAGGAACTTATTACGAATCACCACATCCTCGCTATTATTAAATAGTTGGTTGAAGCCATTGATGAAGTGCATAAATCTCATTACTTCCTCATCGCCTACCGCAATGTTACCCGAAGTTTGATAAGCAACATGAACCTCGTGTCCTTGTTCCACCAAACGGCGAATAGTACCACCCATCGAGATTACATCATCATCTGGGTGAGGCGAAAACACCACAATACGTTTAGGGAATGGAGTAGCACGTTCAGGTCTGTATGTATCATCCGCATTAGGTTTACCACCAGGCCATCCGGTAATGGTATGTTGCAAATCATTAAAGATCTTAATATTTACATTGTAAGCCGAGCCAAAAAGTGCAAGAAGCTCACTCAAGCCATTCTCATTGTAGTCTTTGTTCGTCAGCTTCAAGATAGGTTTGCCAGTACGAAGACAAAGCCAAACGATAGCACTACGAATCAATTTATCGTTCCATTCGCACGAAGTCACCAACCATGGACGTTGAATACGAGTTAAGTTAGCCGCAGCACCAAGATCAAGCACTACTTGCGCATCCTTGTGAGTTTGCAAGTACGAAGCAGGAATAGTATCGGTGATAGCACCTTCCACACATTCTCTAATCATCTTCGCTTTATCCTCGCCCCATGCCAATAAGTATATCTTCTTAGCAGCAAGAATCGTAGCCACACCCATTGTAATAGAACTGATAGGCGTATTTTCGATTGTACCAAAGATTTTAGAAGCCTCTGCTCTCGAAGCAGCATCAAGCAAAATCAAGCGAGTAGTAGAGCTCATGCGCGAACCCGGTTCATTGAAAGCGATATTACCTACACGGCCAATGCCAAGCAAAGCAATATCCAGACCACCATAACCAGCGATACGTTGTTCATATTCACGACAGAACTCATAGATTCCATCCTGAGGCATAGCACCATCGGGGGTAAAGACATTCGTGCTATCAATATCAACCTTGCTCAAGAACATCTCTTTCAGTTGGTTGAAGTTACTAGTAATCGCATCAGCAGAAAGCGGATAATACTCGTACAAGTTAAAAGCCACTACATTTTTGAAGCTCAAACCCTCTTCATTGTGCATGCGTACAAGTTCCTGATACACTCCTTTAGGCGAATGTCCACCTGGCAAAGCCATTACACACAGTTCACCTTTCTTTTGTTTATCTTTAATCACCTTTGCCACTTCGGTAGCCACATAAAGTGCCCCTTCAGTCTCCGATTCATAGATATCAGTAGCAATTTTCTCAAACCGTGTCAATACCGATTTGTCAAAAGCATTCTCAGGTTTATAGTATTTCGTAGAAACCCTGTTGAGAGTGATTTGAGAACTTAAATTAGTTTTCATAAATACCGTAATTAAGTTTTAATTAGATTAAGTCGATTAAGTATTATTTTGAGCAAGCAAATATACAAACAGAAAATTAACAAACCCCTCCCATCCTGAAGTATCTTTTCACACTTCACACCCTTTTAACTTTTATTTAAAAACCGATATAAAAGGAGGAAAACGTGAACGAGCACAGAGCAAAGCAACTACCTCACTACCCTATCAAAAAAAGAGAGACTGCCGATAAATCAGCAATCTCTCTATCTAACTAATATTCACTTATCGTCACAGTCTATAGTCGTTGCAACTACTTGCCAGCCTAACCAGTCAAATAAAAACTTACACTTAAAGACACCAAAGGCACACGCCGCTAAACATCTGTAAAGCATCGTGCCACCAAAGATTATCCATTAGTCTGTCCGATAAATTATAGCCTCTCGCACCTATGAAGCACGATAGACTATAACTCTAAACACATTTACTGCCCAATTACTGCTTCAGATATGGCGACACAAGCCATTCTTTAACATTCGTTACCCTATCTATCCAATTATTATTATTTACACCGGCATGCTACTGTATAAATACAAAACGAGGAAGTTCTTTAGGGTTAAGAACTTCCTCGTTGTTGGATATTTTTAGATGATATAATTTAGATAGAAGATGAAAGATACCATTCATACATTCTTCTAACACCCTCATCAATCTCTACTTTATGATGCCATCCTAGGTCATGAAGTTTAGAAGGATCAGTAAGCTTACGCATCGTACCATCTGGTTTCGTTGCATCAAACGAGATTTGTCCTTGGTAGTTTACTGCATCAACAATAAGTTGAGACAAATCACGGATAGTAATCTCTTTGCCTGTACCAATATTAATATGACAATTGCGAATCTCTTTTGCATCCGAAGCATACGTATCTTTAAAGTCTACACGCTCCATCACATAGACACTAGCATCTGCCATCTCTTCACTCCATAAGAATTCACGCATTGGTTTACCTGTACCCCATAGTTTCACTTCATCAGCAGAGATACCATATTTATTCAGTACAGCAAGAATCTCTTCTTTCGAATGATTTCCGGTTACACCCTCTACAGGACGTTTATTTAAATCATTGCAAACAGCCTCCCAGTTATCTGTATTCAAGCAGTGAGCAAGATGAATTTTACGAACCATAGCAGGCAATACATGACTACGTTCTAAGTCAAAGTTGTCATTAGGACCATACAAATTAGTAGGCATCACCGCAATATAGTTCGTACCGTACTGCACATTGAAACTCTCGCACATCTTTAATCCGGCAATTTTTGCAATTGCATAAGGCTCATTGGTGTATTCAAGCGCCGAAGTCAACAATTCAGTCTCTTTCATTGGTTGCACAGCATCGCGAGGGTAGATACAAGTACTACCCAAGAATAACAATTTCTTCACACCATGACGATAACTCTCCCCAATTACATTTTGCTGAATCTGTAGATTGTTGTAGATAAAATCAGCTCTATATGTATTGTTGGCCATGATACCACCCACATGAGCAGCCGCTAGAAACACGTACTCAGGTTTCTCAATGTCGAAGAATTGGCGTACAGCCACTCCATCCATCAAATCCAATTCAGCATGTGTGCGACCTATCAGGTTAGTATATCCCTTCTCTTCCAGATTTCTCCAGATAGCAGAACCCACTAAACCACGATGACCGGCTATATAAATCTTAGCACTCTTCTCCATTATTCAGCACACTTTTGCACACGAATCATACGAGCTACTTTATCCATATCGTGGCGAACCATAATCTTCACAAGTTCAGTGAAAGGAGTAGCACATGGATCCCAACCCAATAAAGTTCTTGCTTTTGTAGGGTCACCCAATAATTGTTCTACTTCAGCAGGACGGAAATATTTAGGATCCACTTCAACCAATACTCTATCAGTAGCAGTATCAATACCCTTTTCTGTAATACCTTCACCTTCCCAACGCAAGTTAATACCCGCTTCAGCAAAAGCCAATGTACAGAATTCACGAACTGTATGCATCTCACCTGTAGCAATCACAAAATCCTCTGGAGTATCGTGTTGCAACATCAACCACATACACTCTACATAATCTTTTGCGTAACCCCAGTCACGACGAGCATCTAGGTTACCCAAGTAAAGTTTATCTTGAATACCTTGAGCAATACGAGCAGCAGCAAATGTAATCTTACGAGTTACAAAAGTTTCACCACGACGTTCACTTTCATGATTAAACAAGATACCATTCACAGCAAACATGCCATAACTCTCACGATAGTTTTTAGTAATCCAGAAACCATATTGTTTAGCTACCCCATAAGGAGAACGAGGATAGAAAGGAGTTGTTTCTTTTTGAGGAACCTCTTGCACCTTACCATAAAGTTCTGATGTAGAAGCTTGGTAGATACGAGTTTTGTTTTCCATTCCAAGAATACGTACCGCTTCAAGCATACGCAATGTACCAATTGCATCCGAATCAGCGGTATATTCAGGTACATCAAAAGACACTTTTACGTGACTTTGTGCAGCCAAGTTATAAATTTCATCAGGTTGTACCATCTGGATGATACGAATTAATGAACTAGAATCAGTCATATCACCATAGTGCAATTCAACTGTACGACCCTGTTTCATGTCACGTACCCACTCATCAAAATAAAGATGTTCGATACGACCTGTATTAAAAGAAGAAGAACGACGAATGATACCGTGTACTTCATAACCTTTACTTAAAAGAAGTTCAGCTAGGAAAGATCCATCCTGGCCTGTAATACCTGAAATTAATGCTACTTTCATTGTTTTGAATATTTGATTTTATGATTGTTAATCTATTTATTGATGCAAATTTCTCAATTAATTACAATAAGTGCTAATAATCAATTCACAATTTTATACCAAAGAATAATATAAAACCAATTATAACACAATTTTATAGAGTACAACTTATAAAACGGATTATCTTTGCAGAATTATATACAATAAACGATATTCATTATTTTAAATAATAAACTATATACAATGATTGATATATTCAACGAATTAAGCAAATACAATTATTGGTCTAGTCAGGCTCAAAACAGCGGTATACCACGTAAATCGTACATCAATCCCATTATCGGATATATTGGCAATAAACTAATCAAGACATTAATCGGTCAACGTGGCACAGGCAAGGCTACTCTTTTACGACAGATAGCCGCCCATTTACTAGCCGAAGGTGTATCTCCTCGCAATATTCTATACATCAATCGTCGATTTACCGATACAGGAGTAATGACATTACACCCCAATCTCGACGAACTCTTATCACTCTACCATGAGAAGATACGCCCTATTGGTAAAATTTACCTATTCATTGAAGAGATACAAAACCTACCCTATTGGCAACAGTTTGCATATCAGCATTCACAAGATAGCGCTACTAGTTACGAAATCTTCCTTACAGGATCAGGCAGAGAGCTTCTCTCTCCAACTCAAGAAAGCAATCTATCTCGTAATTGTGTCTATTTCGAAATACTTCCATTAAGTTATCATGAATATATTGTCCATACTAAAGAAGATAAAGGAGCCATTAGTTATCGCAACTATTCTGAAGCCAATCATCTACCTGCACTACTCACTTTGTCGCAAGCTGATGCAACCACACAACTTATCTCATTAAAAAATACCATCCTTTTGCGAGATATCATCCAACAATACAATATCAAAGACCCTGTATTGCTAGAACAACTCTTTCTATACATCATTCAAAACCTATCACAACCCTTTAGCATCAATCAATTCGTTAGCTATTTCTCATCTGCTTTACAGCGCACCAGCTACGAAACCATTGCCAATTATATTAGCTATCTCGAAGAATCATTCTTGATATATCGTGTCAAGCGTTATCAAGTAAAAGGACGAGAAATCATTTCGGGCAGTTGTCGCTATTATCTCAATACTTGGGCGTTTGCAAACAATCTATATCCCATCTATTGCCCCGAAAATGAAGTGCGACTCAAAAACCAAGTATATCAACAATTGCGCCGTGCCGGATACACTATCTATACAGGTATCCACCGCAATCGTACCATCGATTTTGTAGCACAACACAAAGATCGCATCATCTACCTGCAATGTATCACTACAATAAGTAATATCATTCAAAGCGAAAATCTATATAACACTCTATCCTCTATCAATGACAATTATGAAAAATGGATAATATCACTAGATACTGAAGCTGCTTCTTCCAAAGAAGGAATTAGAAATATCCAGGCTTGGCGATTGGCCGAACTATTATAAAAAGAAAAATCGCTATTGATAACCGTCAAAGTTATCAATAGCGATTTTTATAAGATTCTATTTCTTTATAAATAGCAAACTAGGTTTATTGCCAGTTCTTAATGTTTTGTTCTTCTGACAAAGCACAAATCAACAATGTATTATCGTGTTCAGCCACAATACAATCTTTCATGCCTTGAATCACAACCTTACGTTCTTGCGAAGTATGCACTACACAACCTTCACAATCTATCAAGTTTACCTCTTGGCTAACAGCAGCATTGCCTTTATTATCTTTATCAAGCAAAGTATAAAGCGAACCCCATGTACCTAAATCACTCCATCCAAAGCTAGCTGGATAAACAAAAGTACGTTTACTCTTCTCCATCACCGCATAGTCTATCGATATCTTCTCGCAAAGCGGAAACTCTCTATCAATAACCTCTTGCTCTTGATTAGTAAAGAAGTAATCATTCAATCCTTCAAAGCGTTCAGCCAAAGCAGGAGTTTGCTCTTCCAATTCAGTGATTACCGTATTAGCTTTCCAAATAAAGATTCCCGCATTCCAGAAGTATGAACCATCAGCAATATACTCTTTAGCAGTATCCAAGTTAGGTTTCTCTTTAAATGCTTCTACCTGGCAGATATCATTCATGCCATCTACAGCCTTAATATATCCATAACCCGTTTCTGGGCGAGTAGGTTTCATACCAAGAGTTACAATAGAATCGTTGCTTTCAGCAAACATAAGTCCATTGGCAATCACACGTTTGAATTCAGTCGTATCCATTACAATATGATCGGCAGGCGAGAACACCAAGTTAGCATTTCCGTGCTTTGCACGAATCTTATAAGTTGCATAAGCCATACAAGGTGCTGTATTTCTCATACATGGTTCCAGCAATATCTGCTCATCGCTAATTTGTGGAATTTGTTCCTTTACAATATCGCGATAGTTTTTAGATGTCACCACCCAAACATTCTCCATCGGTATTACATCTGCAAAGCGTTCCACGGTCATTTGCAATAAACTCTTCCCTACACCCAATACATCAATAAACTGCTTTGGATATTCGGGTGTACTCATTGGCCAAAAGCGACTACCAACGCCACCAGCCATTATTATTAAGTGATTATTATTCATTCTTAGCTGAATTCAACTTGCAAATGCATCTGAATTCTAGTTTATAATTTGTTTAATTTTTCGTTAGACGTGAGGTATCCAAGTCTTTTATGAGGTCGATTATTGAAGATATTTTCAATCCTTTTAATCTGTTTATTGGTTACTTCACTAAAATCCGTCCCCTAGGGATATATTGCCTAATAGGTCCGTTAGTGTTCTCATTGACGCCACATTCCCAAGAATGGAATGGGTTACAAAAATAGAAATTTATTTCCAATTTATGTGCTATCTCCTCTGTGTTTTCCAAACTCCTTTCCATTGTCAGCCGTATTGACTTTGATTGAGGCACATCCGATTGAAAAAGAGAATATGTACAATCAGATGCTCACAGGTCTTTGGTACTAAGTATGTGTGTGTGTGTGTGAAAGCCCTTGGAATGCCAAAAGAGAAAATGCCTTTCTATACATACCGAAAAGTATAACTCAAAAATTGAGCATTTACAGTCTATATATTGAAAGAGACGGTAATTTTGGTCATATTTAAATGAAAAATAAAGTTTGTCCTCAGAATTTTAAAGCTAGTAAATTCTTCTCTTTGCGTTGTCAAATTCAAAGTTTCTTGGTACTATTGTCAATATTTCCTAAAGATGTGGTTGTTGCCAGTATTGGATATTTTATTCATGACTTTAAAGTTGCTTGGTGTCAGTGTAAAGATGGGCATTAAAGAATCCATAAAAGAACGTTTATGATAGTTATAACTTTATTCAGCTATTCACAAAATCTATTTGGCTGTATAACTTATTTTTTTTTGCGAAATACAAGGGATAAATGTCAACTTTAATTAAAATTAGTTTGTAGCGTTTGATAATATACTCATTTTTTGGGAGCACCGGCATTTTTGCGTAACTTTGCAAGGAATTAAAGATGGCGGATTCATTGAGTAGGACAAGAGGTATGTCTTAGTTATTTGGTGATTCTGCCTATATTAGAAATTCGTTTCGAATAAATAAAAGTTGAAATTATATGTTCCTAAAAAGATTATTTGATATTGTCGCTAGTTTGTTTGGCTTGCTTCTTATATGGTGGGTGTACCCAATAGTGGCGATTTTGATTAAGATTAAAATGCCAAACGGACCTGCGTTTTTCTGTCAAAAACGAGTAGGTAAAGATGGTAAGTTATTTACCTGTCATAAGTTTCGATCGATGACAGTGAAGCATGGTGGTTCATCTGTATCTGTAACTGGTGACAGCCGAATTACACCTTTTGGTGCAGTACTTCGTCACTATAAAATTGACGAGTTACCAGAACTTTGGGATGTATTGATTGGAACAATGAGCTTTGTCGGCCCTCGTCCAGACGTTCCTGGTTATGCTGATCAATTAAAAGGTGATAACCGTATAGTCTTGAAACTACGTCCAGGTATTACTGGTCCGGCCACTTTAAAATATCGTCTCGAAGATGAGATGATTTCCGAATATGTCGCCAAACAGAAGGCAGCAGGAGACGCTCGTCCTGATCAAGAGATTGCAGTAGAGTATAACGATACGGTAATATATCCTGATAAGGTTCGTTTGAATAAGTATTACTATGAACATTACTCATTCATGAAGGACATTCAGATGATATTTGCTACAGTCTTTGGCTTCAAGGTTAAGTTTGCTGGTGAAGAAATATAATCAAAGTGGATTGAAACATTTTCTAGAGTTGGTCGTTATTGATTCTTTTAAAAAGCGAAATCAATGACTTATAACCTCAATTAATTTATCACCATAACCATCAACACACCAATAGTAAATCCAAGAATACATCCTAGCGTATTGTGAAACACATCATCAAATTTGTATAATCCTCTTTTGAAAATGAGTTGACTTAATTCAATCGATGATGAAAACACGAACTCGGTCAATCCAGCCTTCCAACAGCCCCGCTTTTTCACAATAAAACTCTACAGAAAACCAATCGGCATGCCTAGTGCCACATTCATCAAGTTCTCTTTGATTAAATCATCAGGTTCACTTGCATTTATAACTGCATAGTACCAGTACGGAGTAAATTCAAATTAACACTATCACAAGAATGCCACTCATCGCGAGGAAAGACAACTCAACCACCATGTTTGGAATGTCCTTCGTTACATCCACCCGAGATTTGATTGAATAGGTTACTGGATCTGGAAACATTAGATTTTACTTCTTCTACATTTCAGCAATTTGTATTTCGTATCATCGGCTTTTCAAGGATTTCTCTCCACATTAGAATTGTTACTAATACAAGAATACACAAAAAGACTTCATCTTTTAAACAAGCAAGGCTCGTGCCCGCCCTAAAAGCGAACTACGAGCCTTATTTCATATCATTGAAGTTGCTAACTTTGATTGGACAGTAAGTTAAGATAAAAACTTGCTGAATTGCCATATGACATATATCATACGTTTCATATTCACATTTCCTTCATTGTCTGTTCTACTTCTTCTATGGGAACATGCAAATGGTTGCTGAAACCCTGAGCAGTAAGTTACGTAAGATTTCAATCTGCTCGTTCTTTGCCGATGAGATAAGTTATTTGTTTCATTAAATCCTCTTTACTAACATTTTAAGCACAATTTCCGCATGAATAGAAGGACTCCGTACCATCCTCACCTTATTTGCCATCTTTTCCTTCATAGATTACAGATGGTTCATCTACTTCAAAGTTATGCCATTGTCCTTTGGACACTTCACATCCCATTGCACCTTCAGCAAAAGAAAGAAGAATGCGCTCCACTTCCTTTCCGTTTTCATTATATAGCACTTCATCCACACTACCGCATAGGCAAAGCACATTTTCGATACTATTAGGATGTCGATGTATTGAAACTATTGTTCCTAGTATTGCTGCATTCAAAATACGCCGAGAAGTATCTTCTGCAGTCGTACGTAAATCGTATGCTACGGGAGGTGCGGATTCACTTTTGTCTGAACCAACAAAGCATCCAGAAATTCTTTATCAAAGATTGGATTCATGACCCATTTACTTATCAAATATCTTCATTCAACAATAGCCTCCTTGATACACTCTACAATATAGCGCACATCATCATCGGTTACGTAAGGACCTGCAGGCAGACAAAAGCCCACTTTGAAGATTTCTTCCTCTACGCCATTGGTATAAACTGGAGCATCCGCATATACTGGTTGCTTGTGCATTGGCTTCCAGGTCGGACGAGTCTCTATCTTCTTAGAGAGTATATATAGACGCAATGCTTCGACATTTTCATTCGGTTGGCAATCAGTAGTAGGGCTATCAACGGCATGTATCACACCAACCGCACCTCCTACAGCTGTCTTCACCACTTCTTTGTAAGCATTCTCTTGACCTTTTACATACACATCCTTATCGATAGTAGCTGTACAAAGCCAGAAGTTGGAGTCATAACGAGCGTCTGCAGGTTGCTTGTGCATATGTACTCCAGGAACATCTTTCAACAAATCCTCATAAAGTGCCTGAACATATTTATGGTGAGCGATGTGCGCATCTGCGACAGTCATCTGACCACGTCCAATACCTGCACATACATTACTCATGCGGTAGTTATAACCGATGGATGAATGTTGATAGTATGGATATGCTTCACGAGCCTGCGTTGCGTACCACATCACGGTATTCTTATCTTCTGCATTCTCGCAAATCAATGCGCCACCGCCAGAGGTTGTAATCATCTTGTTGCCATTGAATGATAGCACACCGAATTTCCCATAAGTACCGAGTACTTTACCATCGAATTTTGAGCCGAATCCTTCAGCAGCATCTTCTACAACTGGAATACCATAACGATTCGCAATCTCCATGATGCGCGAGCAATCGTATGGCATGCCATAGAGTGCAACAGGTACGATTGCCTTTGGAGTCTTACCCGTCTTAGCAATTCGGTCTTTGATAGCTTCTTCGAGAAGCACTGGATCCATATTCCATGTCTCTGGCTCAGAACCTACAAACACTGGTTTTGCACCCAAATAAGTGATAGGATGTGATGATGCACAAAATGTAAAGCTCTGTACGATTACTTCGTCACCAGCTTTCACATCGCAAGCAATCAATGCCAAGTGCACTGCTGCCGTACCAGCGCTTAAAGCTACCACTTCATGATTGCCATCTACAAACTTCTTCAAATCTTCTTCGAAGCCATTCACATTTGGTCCCATTGGCACTACCCAATTAGTATCAAATGCTTCTTTTACATATTTCTGTTCTATACCTTCCTCGCTCATGTGAGCCAAGCAGAGGTATATTGTTTTTTCTGGAACATAAGACATAATTATATACTATATTTATTATAATAATTGATTTCACACAATATTTCTGGAGAAGATTCCATCCGATTGCTAACTTTCTTTCATAGAGAAATCCCTATTATTGGCTGAAAAAGTTTTAATACAAGAACTGTAACTTGATTCAAAATCCTCATGAATCAAGTATGCAAACTCACCTTTTACATTCATTTTTATCTTAATCGTTTAAGCAGTCGTTTAAGATCAAAAGGCAAATACCAATTGATTGTATTGAGAAGTCGCTTTACTTTCATTCCAAGGCCTGCATTTTTATAAAACAAATCAACAGCATCACTCAATGGCCGAGTTTCATCAGCAATGACTAACAAGATTTCCTTGCGTAGCTTCCAACGAGTTGGATATGTTTTTCCATAACTTTGACCTAGTTTGACCTCTGCCATTGTTCTTCTTTCTGTTTTGAACTGATTCGCAACAGCAATAAACAACCTACTTCCTTTTTCTGATGAAATAGCAACTGCAGAAACACCTTTTCTATCGTTCACATATCGTTTGCCCCAGAAGTCACCTAATCGGATATCTGTATATTCCATAGTGCTTCTAAGTAAGCAGTCCGAACAAGAATCATTCAATGCGTGGTCACAAAAGAATAATGAGTAGAATTCATCTCTACTAGGTTTGCTTACAAACGCCTTAACTCCCTCTACTACTACTTCTACTACGTAGAAACTACCCCAATCTCGAACCTTACTTCGGAACTGTACTTCATCGAACTTTTTTTGTTGAACATCCTCTTTAATTTGCTTCTCATACTTATTCCAAATATGCATTGAAGGACAACCGTGGCAGAACAAGTCTACCAAAATACAATTATCACGAAGTTTTCGAAAGGACAAGAATCTATCAACAGCATAAATATGGCATGGGAGACCAAAAACCGCATACTTTGTAGTACGAGCGGTCTTTACAAGCATTTTGAATGCATCGAAACTATACGACTGTATATATTTTGAACCTCTGAAAACATCTGTTTCCTGTTCTGTTGTTACAATAGTATGCTCTGCACGATGATGTTCGTCATTATAGTTTACACCTATGCATGTATATCCTTGACGAATCAGCTCCTTAGCAAGCGCATCAGCAACACCACCAGATGTGACGTGCGTTAACAAGTCATCAGAAAGTGATTGTGCTGCATAAGTCTCCATTGTATCAAGAGCACCTTGTGTTGTTATCTTAATTTCATTGTCAAATTTATAACACACCCTTTTACACAATCCACAATCGGTACATTTACTTTCATCAACGTAAGGACGATAGAAGCCATCCTCATTTAGGCGTACTTCTATCGCTCCATGTGCACATACTGCTCCGCACATTTGGCAGCTTGTACATTCGCGTATAGCCGATTTATCCGTTATATTCATACTTCTTTAGCTATCATTTCATCTAGATAAGACATAGCGTCAGCCCTACGTATTCTTATTTGTTCATGTACAGGATTGAAATCAATAGGCTTATCCAGTACCTTGGTTAACATATCCCATGTTTTTACAATGCGATTTTCCAAGCCATATTCCGCAAGCAGATTAAATAGTTTGAAGTGATTGCTATCACGAGTACAAACTGCCATGGAGGCATCAGTAATAATACTCATTACACTACCATGAAATGTGTCTGTAATAACCCCTGAAGCATATTTAAAATAAGCTAAAAGGTTTACAGGATCTACATCCACATTATAGTCTACCCAAGGATGATAAAACCCTGGAGAAAGTGTTTTCAATCCTTTTGACTTGGCATAAGCCTTAATAGCTGTCACTTCTTCTGGGGAATCCATTCTGCCGTCATAAGCATATACTAAGAGATATTTACCCCTGACAGGGCGTTCCATCTTGGCAATTTCTTCTTCATAGCCGTAAAGCAATACAGGATCGCAAACAAGCTTTGGGTTGATGTCGATCAATTTTTCCACAGCGATACGGCTGTTCTCATCACGCACCGAAATGCCACACATCGCTTTTAGACCACTTCCCACAAATGCTTTACATTGCTTTTCTACAACATCTTCATAGGTGGTAGGACCAAAACAGCCAGCATAAGTGAAAACCTTTCTAGAAGGAAGGGCATGGCCAAAGAACACTAGAGTAGGACCTGTATGAAGCGCAAAAACTTCATCACTACCCACGATTACAGCATCCATATTTTTTTCATCAGTATAGTACTTACCGATAATATGTGAAGAAGCACGATAACGATTAAGTGTTCTACTTTTGCGGAAATTATACCAAGTCTTTTTCAAGCCTTCCTTCCAAAGATAATTAATATATATCCCCACAGAACGAATAGAGATATCATACTTTGCACGTATCTCACGACCTAAAAAATCATAGTTTTTTTCAAACTGCAAAGCTGAAGCCTCTATCTCTTTTTTATGTAAAACTCTAACAAGAGCTGTCAGCTGAAGCAAAGCTCCATGATTATGCACCATATAATGCGTTATAATTCCATACCTATTTGTCATATCAAACCTTTATTTTTACAAACATTTATCTTTACAAACATTTTTATGAACGAACTTCATCTTAATATTTTATATGCAATTTTCAATAACCAGCTTGGTGATATCATAAGCATATACATAGCATAAGCATATACATCAGCCATAATGCCGTAATTCAAGTCTTTCTTTATGAGCTTTCTTAGCTCTAACTGACTTTTGGCAAAGGCTCTACCATTGCGTCTCTGCTTAAACATACTGTTAGTCATTCGAAAATTTAGCACTACATCTGGAATGTTAGCTATAACACATCCATGCTTGTATCCTTCATGCCACAGACGTGTATCTTCGTTGCGCTCAAAATCCGTTGGATATAGACAATCCGCTTTCTCAAAGAAACTCTTGCGGAACATAACAGTTGGATGCGCAACGGGATTACGCTTTGCGAAAAAAGCATAACATTCTGTAGGTTCACAAGGATATTTAGTTATCTTACCCCTGTCATTGCTATTCTCATCAATTTCATTGATTGCGCCACCAACCATGTCAACACTCTGATGACTTTCAAGATATACAATTTGCTTCTCAAATCGATTAACTACTGCTATATCATCTGCATCCATACGCGCAATATATTCATAACCAGCAGGCATAATAATTTTAAGCAATTCGTTCAATGAACAAGCTAACCCCTGATTTACATCTCTTTTCCGTAACTTCACTCTTTCATCTTTAAGAGAGGTAAGATAAGCATCAACTTCATCAGGAACTGGTCCATCATATTGGATATAGAAATCAAAGTTTTTGTATGTCTGCGAGAGAATGCTTGTAGCAGCTAGTTTTACATATTCAAGACTGTCATTCTTATAGAGAGACATTATTACTACTATCTTCTTCATCAAAATATCTTATAATAAAAACTTCATCAACAACTAAAAAGAAGAGTTTCTTTACGTAGAACGATCAAACTACTCTATGCTTATTCGTTTCCAACTATCACAGATTGGGTCATTTACTAAAGGCTTATTCATCCAAATTTCTGGTGCTAACACAACCTTGTCTTCATGATTATTAAGCCATGCCCCCCACCATGAGAAACTGCTATTCGCTATAATATTATAGTGGCAGAGCGACATTAAATGCATATCACAATAACTCTCTTTTCCTTTGTTCCAATCCACATAGACAACTAGCTTGTCCTTTCCAATCAAGTCAGCAAGATTCTCTTTACACCATTCTATATCATTGCTAAAAATACAATATAAGTCAGGATCGACGGTTCTATTCAGTTCTGATACTGCCCTCTCATAATATTTGCTGTTACATACACCATAAACGGAATCATTTAAATAATCTCCACGTCTAACATGACAAGATGCCGCTCTTGATTTCTGCAACTTCTTGAAAAGTCTCAAATTAATTTCATCTTCAAACGGTGAGAATGTAAAAGTCTTCATAACAATGTCCCTAATTGGTTTAAAATTTTTTTCATTTTGCCAATAACCATCATAAAAAACATTATCATTTCGAGTTATTTCATTATAGTTGAATGGAATTTGAGTAGTCCCAGTTACCATACTCTTCCGTTTAGGAAAGAAATGACACATCATTTGCCATGTCTTGTAATTAAAATAAGGATATGCAATCTTAGAAAGTTGCATTAACGAAGCCTCTGGGCTTTCTATATTAAATATTCTATCCAATTCATAGCCGTTATGAAGAGGATAGCCTTTATAGCTCCTCCTACACAACAACACTTCTTCGTCAGAATGAGCTTCTTGTAATGCCAAATACATAGCATATACAAACATCTGGTTACCAAGACCGCCAAGGACATTGACTATTTTCATAATTATTATTAAATTGTTGTAATATAGATTCTATTCTTGTTACACTTATCGATGGCTATACCACCACTGTAAAGGCGCAAAGTAAAATGGTTTCAATACGTAATCTTTTAATACACGCTTAAAACATGCCATTACCATCTTCTTTCGATTTTCGACTTCACCTTTTCTCAGCCTTGTTGCTCTAATGGCTTGATTGAAAAAGAGATCATAATTCTCTATATGTTCCCATTGCGTATATATTTTCTTTCTAGTTTCAGGAATAGCTAGATACTTATAAACCAACGCAGAATATATAGCCTGATCATGTCGATTTTCAATCAAAGAGGAAGATTGATTCATCCTTTCTTCTGGCATTACATCCATAGCAAATTCAGGATATTCAATCATAAGATTGCGCCATTCACGAATAAATTTTCTAGTAAAGTCTGATACTACTACTACTATTACTGTAGCTTGATATTGAAAACATTTCAACCATGAAGTCCCATTACTCTGAAAATAATCTATTATCTCTTTACGAGTCCAATTCTCTGTGCGTTGGAAAATTCGTTGAGCAATAATATCATGAGCTTCCAGTTTCCTCCACATCTTTTTCCACTCTGGAGAAGGGTAAATAGTACACCCTGCATCACAATACACAATAATATCACCATCTTCATGGCTCTCCATTGTGCTAAGAATTATATCAGGTTTCCAACTCCAGAGTCCACCACCACGTTTTATATTGATGACCTTAGAAGCTAAAAGATCTGAAGACAAATCACTCCGACCACACGAAATTATCTCTTGAAATTCACCAGTCAGCCACGCTTCTTCTACAATCTTTGCTTTAGCCGCTTCGAATCCAGAATCACCATATGTAAGAAAAATATGAGCCATATCAGTTTTTATTTACGTAATCAAAAAAATCCTCAAAGGAATCAAATATCGGTTTTGATTTAAGGAAATGTGAAATAATGTCATCCTCCTCAATATCTCCTGACAAATTCGTTTTTTATATTATGCTTATGCATACTTTCTATATTTCTTTCTAAAAACAAGAAATAAAATGATTCCATCTCAGATATAAATGGTTTTCTATTATAATAACCGAAAAATCTTTTCGTATATAAGACAGCTTCGGAAAGAGGATTATTTAGTCTTTTTTCATAATACGTATCCAAGGAACAAATTACTTTTACAGGAATGCCTGCTGCTGTCACGCAATTAGAAGGAATCGTACCAGAAATGACGCTCCCAGCTCCAATAATAACATTATCACCTATTAATGTTTCGCGAGCTTCCCAATAACAAGACCATACTTTAAACATAGCACAGATCTATTGTAATCATGTGTTAAGATTGTGATGCCTTTTGTAATCTTGCAATAATCTCCTATTCTTAACAGCCAAGGACGTTGAATATCAATGGTATTACTACAAAGGTAAAAGAATACAGTGTTGTCTCCAATCTGGATTCCCATACTTTTCAAGTAATACAAATATTTTTTTGATTTAATACTTGAAGATATAAACTTCCTCTTAATACGATATTTAAATTTAGAGATATCCTTATTTTATTAGTTTCTTTAAATAAACAGAAGCTGGTACCAAATAAACAACCACACCTGTTAAGATTTCAAGAATTAAACGCATATATATATTAATCTGCAAGGCTGAAACAATACGAACCACTATTATCATTACTATTCCAAATGACAAAAAGGGTATGGATCTCATAATCATTCTAAAAACAGGAAGTTCTTTTTTTGATTTGACAGATTGAATAATAGCCACTATCAATTCTGCAATAATTGTTGAAATTACTGCACCTATAGCCCCAAATTGACGAATTAGAAAAAGATTAAGAAGAAAATTCGTTATAGCGCCAAAAATAACAGACCATACATACACCCTATCATGATGGAATGGCATGAGATATTGAGTTCTAATTACATTAGCCCACGAAATAATTATTGCAGTAATAACCAAAGCTTCCATAATCTCTACACAAGGCAGAAATTCAGTGCCAAAATAAATTGGTATAAAATCTGGTGCAATTGCAAAGATACCACATGCAATTGCAATAGATAAAAACATTACAAAATCCATAGATTTGATAATGTATGCAAATGCATTCTCCTTTGACCCATTAGCCGCCAAGTATGACATTCTTGGTAGCATAACTGTTCCCAAGGCAGTTACAAAACCCAATACTACAGTTAGTATTTTCTCAACATTCTCATAATAGCCAGCATCTGTTATAGAAAAATTACCTAGCATTATTTTATCCATATACTTATAAATACTAATAGCTACAACTGGCACAAACAATATAAGATTGGGTTTAATATGCTTAATCACGTTTGGAATCCTCGGTTTGATGAAAGTGATTTCTCGGCGAAGATATGGCCATAGGGCGATGGACGTTAATAGGACAGATACTGAATGAATAAAAATGTATATCCATAAGTCTGATGATTCTTTTATAAACAGAAATATTGCGACTACAGAAAGCACTTTAATTATAGCATTTCGTATAACTGTGAGTTTAAACTCTTCCATTCCAAAAAAGTACCAATTTACATCAAATAGAGTGGCTATTAGATTCAACGAAAGTATAATATAGAACACTTGATACTGAGCACCCCAAATAAGTACAAAAAGAATATAAAACAAAAGTATCAACACACTGATAAATAACTGCATACAGTATATTTCACTAAAGACAATATCTCTTTTTTCTTTTTCTTTACCAACCATGGCAATTTCTCTTACGCCATAATTATTAAGACCTAACAATGCGAATATATAAAAATATTGATTTATGGAACTTGCATAAGCATATATTCCTAATCCGTCAGGACCAAAAATTCTTGAAACGTATGGTATCGTCACCAAAGGCAATGCCATAGAAAGTATTTGATATAGTACGCTATATATATAATTTTTTTTTATAGATTTTGACATTGTTTTTTTGATTTAGCAGAAAACAAAAGACCTAAAAGAAAGTAAAACAAAGGAAAAGTGAACCAACTTCGTGAGACAAGAAGCGGGAACAAACCAACTGTTACAGATATGATAAACAAATTCTGTTCATCAA
Source organism: uncultured Bacteroides sp. (assembly GCA_947074345.1). Taxonomy (GTDB): domain Bacteria; phylum Bacteroidota; class Bacteroidia; order Bacteroidales; family Bacteroidaceae; genus Bacteroides. Next base: position 37,539 of record CAMTPH010000013.1, read on the forward strand.
CTGAAGTCCACTTAAAAATTCTAGTCCATAACTTCTGAAAAAGAAAAAATACAAGAAGGCATCCTGGTATTAATCCAAACTGCATTAACACTTCTGCAAAAAAGAAATGAGAGTATGAACCATAAACTGTGGCTGTAGGAGACGTTATAAAGCTATATTTATACAAAAAAATACGATCATTTAATAAGCCGGTACCCCAAAATGGATGATCCAAGGCATATTGAAAAGAGGTGTTTCTCAACAACTCCCTGATATCGTCTGTTGCTAAATCATTGTTTAATAGTTTCTCAATATTTCTTGTACTCACAGATATTTGTGTAAAAAAATCCAAGACCCACGTGAGTATTTCATATTGATATACTTTATAAACTAAAAAAATCAGAAATACAATAAATGAAGTAAAGACAGCCTTACTTGAAATTCCATGCTGAATAATGAATACAAATAAAAATAATAGGACACCACATAGCAGCGGACCGCGCGAACCACTCATAAGAATAATTGCGAAAGAAATAGTTATTGGTACCAGATAATATAATTTTCTTTCTCGTACATAGGATAGGGTAAAAACAGCTAATGGAATGAGTGCGCCATAACCTGTTTCTTGACTATACCCTAAACTGACAACACTAAACGATAAAAGTCGCAATAATTCACATGCAATTGCGAGATATCCAACAATTTTTAGTATTTTAAATAAATGACCAAAATCTTTTATTTTAAATGCCATAATAAAATATGGCCAACACCAAAGATACAAAGTACGAAATACTTGCCCCTCAAACTCTTCATCATCGCAGAATGCTGAAGATATAAAATATATTAGAAAGTAGAATAATAAAAATATAAAAATAGTATTTTTATATTTTCCTCTAAAAACAGCAGGAATAGCATTAAATATTGCTCCAAGATAGCACAATTGTAAAATCTTAAAAATTGGTTGATTATTCATTCCGTCCTCGTATATGGCTCCAAGCAAAGATGTCAATGATATCCAAGCTAACAAGAATGCAATACAAAAATTTATGCTATCATATCTTGGAAATAGAAAACCTCTATTATCATTCATATTAATTCAATTTGTGTAATCACTTTACTGATTTGAACATCCCAAGCATAATAGCGAACAGCAAAGGAATGGATAAATTCTCTTAATTCAGTTCTATTTGTTATCGTATTGTACCACTTTTCCACCTGATTAAAATCTATAGGAGTATCATTTGATTTAACAAGAAACGATTTTTCTAATATTTCTTTTTCGATACCTTCTGAATCAGACAAAATCATCAACATTCCTCTTGATGAATATTCCTTAGCTTTAAGTGAAGAATTAGCAAACACTTTTCTTCTATGGTTACCTAAGGCCCCTAAGGCAATATCAGCATTAGCATAAGCTTTATCCAAATCCTGTCCAGATAAAGCGCCCGTAAATGTAACATACTTCTGAATTCCTAATTTTTCAGTTTGCTGTATCAATGATGCACCTGCGTTCTTATCGCCTACCATGGTTAAATGAATATTACAATTCTTATGGTCTTTAACATAATCAGCAAGACCACTGATTGCTCTATCATAACCATTCCATATAGAAAAATTACTAACTGCAATGATATTGATTTTATCGTTCTCTTCTTTTACATGGTAAGGGTTCTTTTCCAAATCAATTCCATTTTCCACACGAATAGTCTTTGAAAATAAAAACTTCTTATTATCAGCTATTATGACAACCAATTTAGAATTGATTGTCATAATATACATATCTAAAAAAACTAATGGTGTGCCTATCAATGTTTTTAATGCTCTAAAGAATCTACCACGTGACCACGAAGCTTTGATACGAGCAATACTTTCTTGGTATGGGGGATAAGTAGGAATTTCTGATACTATCTTTAATTTTAATCTCTTGCATAGACATATCATCTTACGATAATATGTATGCCTCAATAATTCAAATCGAACATAACAGAACTCGCAAGATACCATATACCGTGACAATTCATCTTTTATCTTTATATTGGTCAAGTCTATTTTTTCCGTGCTGCCATCTATGCTTCTCAAATAGGCTGTAGATGTATCACGCACAAAAAGTACCTTTCCTTCATAGCCCAAACGATTGAAGGCATTAACCTGTGCTATAATTTTTTTATAAACTCCAGACGACTCATCTATCGGAGCCATAGTGATATAGATAAACTGTTTCATGTTTATATTAAAATAATACTTTATAATAGATACATTAACTTAGTTGTCATTATATCTCTTTAGTACTTTAAGAAGTCATTTATACTCTTTGTGTCATTTCTCTGAAGGAGATTATTTTCAAAAGTCAAACCTTTATCTTACAACTCAGTTGCTAAAGTCATATTGATATTTAATCACGACGAAATATATCTCTTGTATAAACTTTTACTTCCACATCGCTCAGACAATCATCAAAGCGATTAGCAATGATTGCGTGGCTCAACTCTTTGAACTTCGCCAAGTCATTTATTACCTTACTACCAAAGAACAACTCGCCATTATTCATGGCTGGCTCATAGATGATAACCTCGGCACCTTTGGCTTTGATACGTTTCATAATGCCTTGTATTGCACTCTGGCGGAAGTTGTCAGAATTTGACTTCATAGTCAGACGGTATACACCGATAACGCATGAATGTTCGCTCTGCGCACTCCAATCACTATTGGCTGTATAATAGCCCGCCTTATGCAGCACTGCATCAGCAATGTAATCCTTACGCGTGCGATTGCTCTCTACGATAGCGGTCATCATATTTTGAGGTACATCGGCGTAGTTGGCCAACAACTGTTTGGTATCTTTTGGCAAGCAATATCCACCGTAGCCAAAACTTGGATTGTTGTAATGCGTACCGACACGAGAATCTAAACCTACGCCATTGATGATGGCTGCGGTGTCGAGTCCTTTCATCTCGGCATAGGTATCGAGTTCGTTGAAGTATGATACACGCAAAGCCAAATAGGTATTGGCAAAGAGCTTCACGGCTTCTGCTTCCTTCAAGCCCATAAATAGCGTATCAATGTTTTCCTTAATAGCACCTTCTTGCAAAAGCTTTGCAAAGGCATGAGCAGCTTCTTCCATGTGGTTGCCAGCAAGCTTGATAATAGCATCGTTCTCTACCTGGAATTCAGGTTGACGAATCATCTTGGGATAGCCTACAATTATACGGCTGGGATATAAGTTGTCATAAAGTGACTTGCTCTCACGCAAGAATTCTGGTGAGAAGAGCAGACGGAACTTTGCTGTATCACCTAGGGCACAGAGTTTCTTAGCATACTTCACATAGAGTGAGCGGCAATAGCCCACAGGAATGGTACTCTTGATAACCATTACGGCTTCAGGATTTACCGCAAGAACCAAATCTATTACATCCTCAATATGATGAGTATCGAAAAAGCTCTTTACAGGGTCATAGTTCGTAGGTGCTGCGATGACTACATAATCCGCATCACGATAAGCTTCTGCTCCGTCGAGAGTAGCACGAAGGTTAAGATCCTTCTCGGCCAAATATTTTTCAATATACTCGTCTTGTATGGGCGATTTCTTCTGATTGATTAAATCAACCTTCTCTGGTATTACATCAACGGCTACCACCTCGTTGTGCTGCGCCAACAACGTGGCGATAGACAATCCAACGTAACCTGTTCCTGCTACTGCTATTTTCATATCGTAATTTTTTAATTATAACTTTTGGAAATAATTTATACTCCTAATTTCTTCGTAGTTCTTGAACATATTTTATAACTTTAGTCACAAATTCAAAGCAAAAATGCAAAGCCATAAAATGTATCTGTTAAATTTTCAATAAAAATCCAGTCCAAATAGCCATCGCGCAGAAATTCACGCTAAGGAATGCCGATTTGCACCCAAAAAGGCTAAATTTGACTGGAAAAAGATTATTCTCTCTATTTGATTGTCGGGAAGAAATCGACGAGAACTGCGTTTATGCCCTACCAAGTGTTGTGTTGTTTTGTTCTCTATATGTACCCAAAGTGGCTATATTATTGCAAATTTTGTTCCTATTTTGTTACTCGCTTTAGGCACGTAATTGAAATATGGCTGATAAACGGACGTTTTCAAGCCGCTATGCGGCGAACGCATATTCCAAGACATATATTATTCTTTTTTTAATCTTTCTTCCCCACTTTCACATCAAACTTCTCATAAACAGAGTTCTTTGACACAAAGTCTGGCATGAGTTGTTTCATAATCTTTACACACTCTTCTATGCGCACAAAAAGGGCATAGCTATGGATGCGTTCGTAATAATCGAGGATATCCTCGCGATTGTATTCGCGCACTTTTGCTTTGTGAATCTTTTTATGTTCGGTTGGTAGCGTGTTTTCTGCATCACTCAATACCTCTTCGTATAATTTTTCACCTGGGCGAAGTCCGGTGAAAGTGATTGGAATTTCTTCGTATGGGATAAATCCTGCTAAACGAATCATGCGTTCGGCTAAGTGTACAATCTTGACTGATTCGCCCATATCGAACACAAAGATCTGATTACCGGTACTCATCGTAGCTGCTTCCATCACCAATCTACATGCCTCGGGAATAGTCATAAAGAAACGAGTGATATCTGGATGGGTTACTGTTACCGGACCACCACGTTCTATCTGTTTGCGGAAGTGTGGAATAACACTACCATTGCTTCCTAATACATTACCAAAACGGGTTGTAATGAATCGTGTGTAGCCTTTTACTTCGCCACGCTCTACTGCTAAACCTAAACTTTGTACATATATTTCGGCCATTCGCTTCGATGCACCCATCACATTGGTTGGGTTCACGGCTTTATCGGTCGAGATCATCACCATCTCTTCTACTCCATACTCCAAACAGAAGTCGGCTACTTGGCGCGATCCTACTACATTGACACGCACGGCTTCGCATGGATTCTCTTCCATCAAAGGTACATGTTTATAGGCTGCTGCATGAAAAACGATTTGTGGTTTATAACGTTCAAACGCCATACGCAATCGTTCTATCTGACGAACATCGCCTAAGTATGGTACAAAATTTAATTCGGGATGGGTACGCTCTAATTCTAAACGGAATTCGTGCGTAGGGGTTTCTGCATTGTCAAACAACACCAACTTCTTTACTCCAAATGTTGCCAACTGACGGCATAATTCGCTACCAATACTTCCGGCTGCTCCGGTTACCATCACCACTTTGTCTTTGAAATGGTTGGTCA
>CAMTPH010000014.1 GCA_947074345.1 uncultured Bacteroides sp.
ATACATACGTGATTTTTGAAAAATCATGCTAAAGTAGTACTTTTTCACGATATACGAAAGTTTTCGCGGATAAACTTTTATATAAATCTTTTTATTAATTCTGTTTTAATATTGCTTAATTTTTGAGATTAAAAAAAGGTTGAATTATACTTAATAGAATAAGTTTAATTCAACCTTTTAGGTGTTTTTATATTATAAAATCAACCGTCTATTTTGTTGATTTTTAATATCATTTTTTAGTAAGCACGAGCAAACACTACTCTACATTCAGAAGGCTTGCCTGTAACCATACAAGTACCTGGAGTTTTATCGCCTTCAACGAATGTATCAAAAGGAATACAACGGATAGTTGCTTTAGTCTCTTCCTTGATCTTCTCTTCTGTTTCAGGAGTACCATCCCAATGAGCCATAATGAAGCCACCTTTTTCGATTTCTTCTTTGAATTCATCATATGTTTCAACCGATCTGATGCGTGTATTACGAGCAGAAAGAGCTTTTTGATAGATGTTTTCTTGAATTTCATCCAAAAGATTTTGAACATACTCTTCGATGCCTTCGCATGATACAGTTTCTTTTGTAAGTGTATCACGACGCATTACTTCCATTGTATTGTTCTCTAAATCTCTAGCACCCATAACAAGACGTACAGGAACACCTTTCAATTCATAATCAGCAAATTTAAATCCAGGACGCTTATTGTCTGTGTTATCATATTTTACAGAAATACCCATCTTCTTAAATTTAGCTACCATGCCAGCAACTTTCTCGTTGATTAGGTTCAATTGTTCATCGTTTTTATAGATAGGAACAATTACTACTTGAATTGGAGCCAACACAGGAGGCAAAACAAGTCCGTTATCGTCAGAGTGAGTCATGATTAAAGCACCCATCAAACGAGTAGAAACACCCCAAGATGTAGCCCATACATACTCCATTTTGTTTTCTTTGTTCACAAACTGTACGTCAAATGCTTTAGCGAAGTTTTGACCTAAGAAGTGCGAAGTACCACTTTGCAAAGCTTTACCATCTTGCATCATAGCTTCGATTGTATAAGTGTCAAGAGCACCAGCAAAACGTTCATTAGCCGATTTAACACCTGTAATTACAGGAACAGCCATATGTTTTTCAGCAAACTCAGCATAAACACCAAGCATTCTTACTGCTTCTTCTTCTGCCTCTTGACGAGTAGCATGAGCTGTGTGGCCTTCTTGCCAAAGAAACTCTGCTGTACGAAGAAATAAGCGAGTACGCATTTCCCAACGCATTACGTTGGCCCATTGATTAACCAATATAGGAAGATCGCGATAAGAATTAATCCAATTTCTATATGTATTCCAAATAATTGTTTCAGAAGTAGGACGAATAATAAGCTCTTCTTCCAATTTAGCTTCAGGATCAACAATCACACCTTTACCATCGGGAGAGTTTTTAAGGCGGTGATGTGTTACAACTGCACATTCTTTAGCAAAGCCTTCTACATGTTCTGCTTCGCGGCTAAGGAATGATTTTGGGATTAAAAGCGGGAAATAAGCATTAACGTGTCCTGTCTCTTTGAACATATCGTCAAGCTGGCGCTGTATTTTTTCCCAAATTGCATAACCGTATGGCTTGATAACCATGCATCCACGCACAGCTGATTGTTCTGCCAAATCGGCCTTAATTACTAAATCATTATACCATTGCGAATAGTTTTCGCTACGTTTGGTAAGATCTTTCAATTCTTTTGCCATTATTGTCTCTATCTTTAAATTTAATTATATCAAAATTAGGCTGCAAAAATACGAAAAATAGACTGAAAAGAGCTTTTTGTACTCTTTCTTTTTTATATTTGTATTGTATTTATTTAGTTTCAATACGGTGAAACTCTTTTTTCAGCCCACTGAAACATCTGTTCTACCGCACTGAAACCAAAGTTTCAACAAACAGAAACAAATTATTTTAATGTAACCTATCTAATGTTGTCTATATTATGGAAAGAATAGTATACAGAACTTCTTTAAAATACAAGATAAAGGTTGTTATAAACCTTATATTAATTGTAGCATTGGTGTTTTTGGGTTTTTATTACCTTGTAGGTGTTAGAGATCTTAGCTGGATGTTTCTTATTCCCATCGTGTTTTTATATACGATACTTTCTGAAAGGTATATTCTAACTGATAAACAACTCTTAGTATGCTCTGGCTTTACAGGGAAACATGCAATAGAATTGTCGAGAGTTACATCCATTTCTACTATTAAAAATGGATTCTCGATGGAGTATATTAACGCTAAGAATATAAATAAAGCGCTATCGATATATCATATTGGCAATCAGCAGCAGATGATTGACGAAATAGAAAAGCGGTCTGCTTTAGATTCTAGCTCAAACTAATTAAATAACCTATAATGCAAAACAATATTATGAATGAAGTAATTTTTGAAACATCACACAAAACTAAATTGATATATTATACTTGTGTGACTATTATTGTTACAGTTGGATTAATTGCACTATCATTAGGTGCGTCTTGGTGGACTTTCATGCTTTATCTTTTACCTTGCTATGTAGGAAGTTATAGTTATGTATTTCAAAAACATACTATAACTGATAAAAGTTTAAATATTAAAAATGGATTTGGAGGTCGTGCCCGTTGCACTCCATTATCTTCTATCACTAAGCTTACCAGAAAAAAGAATGGATTTATAGTAAACTGTCAATATGCCGATGGCAAAGTGGGAGTTTATGAAATTCGTCATGTTGAAGGATGGAGACAAATGCTCGATGAACTAGAAAAACGTACAGGAATCATTGCTCGAAAATAAAAAGCATTATAAAACAAGTGCGCCGAATTTCAAATATCGAAATTCGGCGCACTTGTTTTATTGGGCGTATATTAACACTTGATATTTAATTCATCAAGTACTTTTCGTATAGCTTCGAATGTTGTGATTCTTGTTGGTACAAGCGGAAGTCTTAGTTTATTGTCAATCATTCCCATAACGTTCAAGATAGATTTAACCCCAGCTGGGTTGCCATCAACGAAAAGTAAATCAAACAATTCGGTGAAACGGTGGTGAATATTCAAAGCGTTTTTGAAATCGCCTTGCAGTGCTAAGCGAGTCATCTTGCTGAATTCTTTAGGAAATGCATTGCCAATAACAGATATCACGCCAATTGCTCCTAATGTAATCAATGGAAAGGTAATACCATCATCGCCAGAAATTACATTGAAATTAGCTGGTTTGTTTTTGATAATATCATCCATCTGTGTGATATTGCCAGATGCTTCTTTGATAGCAATTACATTTTTAAAATCGTTAGCAATACGAAGTGTTGTTTTGGCTGTCATATTTACACCAGTGCGTCCCGGTACATTATATAATACAATAGGAAGCTCTGTTGCTTCAGCTATCGCTTTATAATGTTGATATATTCCTTCTTGGGATGGCTTGTTGTAATAAGGTACAACAGAAAGTATTGCATCTACACCTTTGAAGTCATCATTCTTTAATTGTTCCACAACCGCACGTGTGTTGTTTCCTCCAACACCAAGAAGTATCGGGATTCGACCATTAACACGGTCAATTACCATTTTCTTGATTTTCTTTTTTTCGTCTTCGGTTAACGTTGGAGTCTCGGCAGTAGTGCCAAGTACACATAAAAAGTCTGCGTTGTTTTGAACAAGATAATCAACCATGCGCATCAATGCATCATAGTCAATGCTCTCGTCCTCTTTGAAAGGAGTAATCAAAGCTACTCCCATTCCTTTCAATTTAGTTTGTATCATGGATTTTATAAATGATAATCTCAAATAATTTCAGGCGCAAAAGTACGAATATTTTCGATTTTACCGCCAAATATGAAATTTAAAATAGTATATGCCCTTTAAAAGTTACGATATTAATGCTAAAAAGTCATTTTCGTTAATAATAGGAACGCCAAGCTTGTTTGCTTTTTCCAATTTGGCAGGTCCCATATTATCGCCGGCTAATATAAAACTAGTTTTAGCAGATATGCTTCCTACATTCTTACCGCCATTCTTTTCAATCATATCTTTATACTCTTCTCGAGAATGAAGCTCAAAGACTCCGCTTATTACAATTGATTTTCCGGCAAGTTTGTCGGTGCGTGCTGCTAAGTCTTCTTGACTTTGTTTTAGCTGTACGCCTGCTATTTTTAGTTTTTCTATTATTTCGCGATTTGACTCATCACCAAAATATACTTGTATGCTTTTAGCTATTCTTTCGCCAATTTCATCAACATTAATCAATGTTTCTAAAGATGCGTTTTCTAGGCTTTCGATATCGCCAAATGCTTTTGCTAACTTTTTGGCAACTGTTTCTCCGACAAAGCGAATGCCTAAAGCAAATATCACTCTTTCAAACGGTACATTCTTACTCTGATTGATGCCTGCTATTATTTTATTGGCCGATTTTTCTTTCTTACCATCAAGTCCTGTTATATCATTGATTGATAACTGATATAAATCAGCAACATTATGCACTAAGCCTTCTTGATAGAATTTGTCAACTGTTTCAGGGCCTAATCCATCTATGTTCATCGCTCTGCGACTGATAAAATGTTCTATTCTACCTTTGATCTGTGGCGGACAAGTAGTCTCGTTAGGACAGTAATGGGCGGCCTCGCCTTCGTATCTAATTAATTTAGATCCACACTCAGGGCAATTGGTGATGAATTTAACCTTATCTCCTGTCATGAATTCGCGAGACTCCATATCGACACCAGTGATTTTTGGAATGATTTCTCCTCCTTTTTCTACGTATACCATATCACCGATATGAAGATCAAGACTGTTTATGATATCTTCATTGTGCAAAGAGGCTCTTTTTACAACAGTACCCGAAAGTTGAACCGGTTCAAGATTGGCAACAGGAGTAATTGCTCCGGTGCGCCCAACTTGATAGGTTACAGTATTCAAACGGGTAAGAGCTCGTTCGGCTTGGAATTTATAGGCGATAGCCCATCTAGGAGATTTGGCTGTAAACCCTAAGTTGCGTTGTTGGCGCAGGCTGTTTACTTTAAGAACTATACCATCTGTTGCAACTGGTAGGTTTTTTCTCTCTATATTCCAATAATTAATATAATCGAACACTTCTTGAAGTGTGCTGCACTTTTTGGTTGTATCCGAAATCTTGAATCCCCAACTAGCGGCTGCCTGCAAATTTTCATAATGTCCATCAAAAGGAAGATTCTCTCCTAATAAATAATATAGGTAGGCATCTAGTTTGCGCGAAGCAACAATAGATGAGTTTTGTAGTTTCAATGTTCCGGAAGCTGCGTTTCTAGGATTTGCCAATAATGGCTCTTCGCGCATTTCTCTTTCGCGATTTAGTTCATCAAAAACACTCCAAGGCATCAATATCTCACCACGTATCTCAAATGATTGTGGATAATCATTGCCATGCAATTTCAAAGGGATTGTTTTGATAGTTTTTACATTGTCTGTAACATCATCTCCTTTCTCGCCATCACCACGTGTTACGGCCCTCACTAATTTTCCGTCTTCGTAAGTTAGAGAGATTGATGTACCATCGAATTTTATTTCGCAACAGATCTCAAAATCTTCATTCAAGGTTTTGCGAATACGTTCATAAAAATCGGTTACTTCGCCTTCAGAGTAGGTGTTGCCTAGTGAAAGCATTGGATATTGGTGAGCAACTTGAGTAAAGTTTTTGCTAATGTCGCTACCAACGCGCATAGATGGAGAGTTCTCATCTTTAAATTCAGGATGAGCCTCTTCAAGAGATTGCAATTCACTCATCATGTCATCAAACTCTTTGTCTGAAATCTCAGGCTGGTTCAAAACATAATAATTATGGTTATGCTGATGAAGTGCGTTTCGCAAATCTTCAATCCTTTCTTTAACGGTTGTCATACTAATTTCAAGATTGTTTTAGGCAAAAATACAGGTTTATCTTTTAATATTTGTAATTTTGCACAAAATTAAAAGACTATGCGAATTGATATAATAACTGTGCTACCCGAGATGATTGAAGGATTCTTTAATTGCTCTATAATGAAACGGGCTCAAAATAAAGGGCTTGCCGAAATACATATTCATAATCTGCGAGATTATACCGATGATAAATATCGTAGAGTAGATGATTATCCTTTTGGTGGATTTGCTGGCATGGTCATGAAAATCGAACCTATTGAGCGATGCATTAATCAATTGAAATCTGAGCGCCACTATGATGAGGTGATTTTTACAACACCCGATGGTGAGCAGTTTGATCAGAAGATGGCCAATACATTATCATTGACTGGTAACTTGATTATTCTTTGTGGTCATTTTAAAGGTATTGATTACAGAATACGTGAGCATCTTATAACCAAAGAAATTAGTATAGGTGATTTTGTTTTGACTGGTGGCGAATTGGCTGCTGCTGTTATTGCGGATGCTATTGTGAGAATTATTCCTGGAGTAATTTCTGATGAACAATCTGCATTGTCTGATTCTTTTCAAGATAATCTTTTGGCAGCACCGGTTTATACGCGTCCTGCAGAATATAATGGATGGAAAGTTCCTGATATTTTGCTTTCGGGTCATGAAGCAAAAATAAAGGAGTGGGAATTGCAACAGTCAATGGAGAGAACCAAACGGTTGAGACCTGATCTTTTAGAAGAATAAATGATGTAAAAATAAATCCGGAACTAAATGTTGCTTAACAAATAGTTCCGGATTTATTTTTGATTAAAGCTCTACTTTAACTAATGTATAATCTATGTAAATAATTTAGAATAATATTTTGCAGTATGTTTATAGCTAACAAATGAAAATGAATGTTCTGTAAATTGACATTATGTTATTCAAAATACTGCGAATAATCTAAATTGTTTTCCTCTTATACCTCAAGTGCACCGATTATTTCAGATACAGATTTAAAACCGTGTCTGTCTAAATATTCATTAATACCATCGGCTACTTTAAGTGTAATCGCAGGATCAATAAAGTTTGCGGTTCCAATTTGAATAGCAGAAGCACCAGCAAGCATAAACTCTATCGCGTCTTTTGCATTCATAATACCTCCTAAACCGATGACAGGAATATTTACTGCTTTAGCGACTTGCCATACCATGCGCAAAGCGATGGGTTTTACAGCAGCGCCAGACATTCCTCCTGTTATTGTTGATAGTATAGGTTTTCTGCGTTCTGCATCTATCGCCATACCCAATAATGTATTAATTAATGATACACTGTCTGCACCGCTTTCTTCTGCTGCACGAGCTATTTCGGCAATGTCAGTTACGTTGGGAGAGAGTTTAACGATAAGTGTCTTTTTGTAAGCTGATCGTACTGCTTTTACAACTTCTGCTGCTCCTTGACTAGTGACGCCAAATGCCATTCCACCTTGCTTTACATTGGGGCAAGAGATGTTTAATTCTATGGCAGGAATTTTGTCAAGTTCATTAATTATCTCAGCTGTTTTTACATAATCCTCAAGAGTAGACCCTGATACATTTACAATCATATTTGTATCTATGTCTTTGATGCGAGGATATATGTTATTTACAAAATATTCAACACCCTTATTTTGTAATCCAACCGCGTTCAGCATGCCTGCAGGCGTTTCTGCCATACGGGGATATGGATTTCCTTCACGTTTGTGAATGGTGGTTCCCTTTACAATTATACCCCCTATTCGCGATATATCAATGAAATCTGAAAATTCTTCACCGTACCCAAATGTGCCAGAAGCTGTCATTACGGGATTTTTCAATTGTAAATCACCAATTTTTACATTTAAATCTGCCATAACAATTTATTTATGTTGAATACAGGACCTTCACTACAAACACATATATGTCCATCTTTCGTATTTTCTACGCAACATAGACAAGCACCAACACCACATGCCATAGTATTCTCTAATGATACTTCGCAGTTGATGCTTTGAGTTTTAGCGTACTTAGCTACAGCTTGCATCATTGGTTTAGGACCGCATGTGTATATTTGATTGAAATTGATCTTTTCTAAGATAGAATGTTGGGTAACATAGCCTTTTTCTCCGTGGCTACCATCTTCTGTAGTTGTGTGTATATCGCCAAATTTAGCGAATTCGTCTAATTGGAGTAAATCATTGTTAGTACGTGCTCCTAATAGGAATGATGGCTTGAAGCCTCTGTCGGCTAAGTATTTGCCTAAATATAGCATTGGTGCAGTACCTACGCCACCGCCGACTAGTAATAGTTTGTCGTTTTGGTCGGTTGGAATGCTAAATCCATTGCCTAATGGCAATATTACATTGATGATATCTCCGATTTTACTATTACCTAACGATCGTGTTCCGTCGCCAATCAATTGGATTAGAAACCAAACTTCGTTTTTGTCTTTATCAACAAAGTTAATCGAAATAGGACGTCTGAGAAACGTTGATGGTGAGTTGTCTACTCTCAATTCTGCAAATTGACCAGGCATCATATCAGGGAGAGGGGCATTACTAGTCATTTTAAGTAATGAATAGTTTGCGTTTAACCTAATATTATCAGCCACAGTCAAGTCTAAAATAAACTTTTTCATGTTTTTTATCTGGACTCTAAATGATAGTGCAAAGATAGGGTAAAATGTCTAAATCGCATCTTTAGAACCTATTTTTCGGGTTTGAATATCTGATAAGTGTTGTCATCGAAGAAAATTCTTATTTCAGTGATTTTCTTTTCAACGATATTTTTGTATTCAATATTCTGTATTACAGGTTGTTGAATGGTGCTTGTATAGCATCCTGATTCGATTTCCTTGCGATTTTCAGTAGCAAACAAGGGGTTGTGCGGAATTTCGGTCTTCTCGTCCTTAAATAAAGAGTAATTGTACTCTGGATTTACATTTGTTGTATCGTTTTTGCTATCAACCATGTTTCCTTTACCAGTGAGCAGCCAATCTAGACTTATATAACTAAAACGATCATGAAGCTTCATAATAAAGTCTGTACTAGGGTATTTGTTTCTATCACCTAGAGTATGAGATATTGTAGCTTGTGCAACACCTATTTGTTCTGCAAATGCTGCTGAAGTCATTTGCTCATGTTCCATCAATAGTTTGATGCGGTCTTTTATGTCCATAATGAGTCGTTTTTAGGGTGTGATAATCTTTTACATGATAATCTTTACAAATGTAGATAATAAATAGTATAATAACAAATGTAAATCAAACAAATATCACATAAGAAATTACATCTCCAATTGTAAATATCACAAATGTAACGCAGAAATTGATTCAGAACCAATAGCTGGTGTTAATGTTGTGAAAAGTGTTAATTATTAGCTTAATTAAATATTTAATGAAATGGCATATATTATTGATATACAGATATATAAATATGATAAATAATCTATATTAGCAATGGTTTATTAATATTTCACAAATTAATGTGTATTAATAAACTAAGTATTTAATCGTTATATGCAAGTGGTTGATATATAGAAAATAAAAGACTATACACAAAGGGATGTATAGTCTGGTTTAACACATTAACAAATGTGATTTAATACATGTTGTAGGTATGATTAACAATTGTAACACTAAGATGGGATAGGTAGATGTATCACAAATGTTACCTATTTACATTTGTGATATTGTGCCCTATTTACAAGTGTAATACGGGATATGATTAATAATGATAAATTTTATATACATTATTTTTTATATTCGAAAAGCAGCTGTAATGTATGTTGTTGTTTGCTGAGATATCTACCAGTTTCAAATTGTTGTTATCTGTCTAGTTTGTTCTAGAATCAAAATTTTACAAGCAGAATAATGTTTGGCGAAAAAAATCTGCCCTATTGATGAATTGGTTTTATTTGAATGGATCTATTAGAAAACATCGTATTTGCTGTAATTTCTATCATTTTGTTAATAGGTAGTAGTGATAGTATTGGTTTGTTTTTATTTGAAAGAGCTTATATTATAGGTTAATTGTCTTAGTTTGTCTGTAAAATAGATTTATTTAGTTTTAATATGCTTGTTATATATAAGCATCTCGTTGTATCAATGTTTGTATGTTTGGTTGAAAGTTGCTATACAAGATGAGTTTAGATTCAATGTAGACTGTCGCATATTGTAAAAAAAATATTGCCATTATTGATTGTATAATCAATAATGGCAATAAAAAAATCGTTGTTGATAAATAGTATGATTCTATAATATCAATGAAGAATTTTAAATATAAGTTCACGGAGTATTTCTCCGTTGGTTGTATTTGATGTGTTATTAACACCTTTAGATTTGGCATCAGCTATTCTGATCTCTCCTATTATTTGCATGGTCTTTACACCACTGTATTTTCGCATACCAGCTATGTAATCTCGTGATCCCCAAGATGATTTTAATCCCAACCAATTGGCTATTGCTTGTTCTGTTTTTTCAGGAGCATAATAGGCCATCATTAGATTGGAATAAAAATTAAAAAGAATCGAAAGAGTCATTTGTATTGGATTTGATTTAGGATTATCTTCAAAATATTTTATTATCTTGTTTGCTTTTAATACATCCTTTTCAATTAAAGCATTTCTTAATTCGAAATTATTATAATCCTTGCTTATGCCTATATTCTTCTCTATTTGATCGGGACTAACCCTTTTTTGGCCTTGTGGTAGAGTTATAATCAACTTTTCTAATTCGCCTGTTAATCGGCTTAAGTCAGCACCTACAAATTCAGCTAACATAGCTGAAGCTTTAGGTTCGATATCGATACCCTTCTTTTTTAAATATGATGAAATAAATCCAGGCAACAGATTGTCTTTGATCTTTTTTGATTCAAATAGAATGCCTTTTTTTTCAATTTCAGAAGCTATTTTCTTTCTGCGATCCAATGATCCATGTTTATGACAGAATACGAGGATTGTAGAGTTTAAAGGCTTTTGAAGATAAAAAGATAAATCTTCTATTTTATCAAGTGCTTGTGCTTCTTTTACTATGATAACCTGGTATTCAGACATCATAGGGTATCTTTTTGCGGCATTTATAACTGTATTAACAGTTACATCAGAGCCATATAATATAGTTTGATTGAATTCTTTCTCACTTTCAGTAAGAATATTATTTTCGATATAATTAGATATTAAATCAATAAAATAGGACTCCTCTCCCATTAAATAGTAAATGGGAGAATATTGCCTATCTTTTAATTTCTTTAGAATATCGTCGCAGCTTATTTCCTGTTTAGCCATGTAGGTTTGATATTAAAAGCTTTTACCAGTCAAATTTGAGGTGTTTAACGGTTTTCTTTTCGTCAATAATCATACGTAGTGATGCAATGCCTATTTCAACATGCTCTTTTACGAAGTTTTTAGTAACTATGCTATCGCTTTTTTCTGTTTTAACACCTTCTGGAATCATAGGTTGGTCAGAAACCAATAGGAGTGCTCCGGTTGGTATGTGATTGGCAAAACCACAGCTAAATAGTGTTGCAGTTTCCATATCAACAGCCATTGCACGAGTCTTCTTTAAATATTCTTTAAAGGCTTCATCGTGTTCCCAAATTCGACGGTTGGTTGTATATACGGTTCCTGTCCAATAGTCTAAAGCATGGTCACGTATTGCTGAAGATACAGCACGTTGTAGCATAAAAGCAGGGAGAGCAGGCACTTCTGGTGGGAAATAATCATTTGATGTTCCTTCGCCTCTAATAGCAGCTAAAGGAAGGATAAGGTCTCCAATTTTGTTTTTCTTATCAATTCCTCCACATTTACCTAAAAACAAGCAAGCTTTTGGGTGTATAGAACTTAATAAATCCATGATAATAGCCGCATTAGGACTACCCATACCGAAATTGATAATGGTAATTCCTTCAGCGCTGGCTGAAATCATGTTGGCGTCTCTACCTATTACAGGTACATTAAATTTCTCGGCGAATATTTCAACGTAATTATTGAAATTGGTAAGCAAGATATATTCTCCAAAATCTTCTAAATTACGTTTTGTGTACCGGGGGAGCCAATTCTCTACAATTTCTTTTTTCGTTTTCATAACATTCCATTAAATTTGCGTTCACTTTGATAGTAAACTATTATTTAACATACAAAAATACGAAATGTTATTGTTAAACCTGCCTGCTTATGAAGCAAAAATTGCGGTGCGAAATGGAAAAAATGTTATTTTTGATACTATTCGCAAGAAATATGTCGCATTAACACCTGAAGAATGGGTGAGACAGAATTTCGTTAACTTTCTAATTGCTCATAAAGGGTATCCTTTATCATTGTTAGCAAATGAGGTTTTGATAAAGCTAAATGGTACTAATAAAAGATGTGATACGGTTTTATTTAAACGCGATTTAAAAGCAAAATTGATAGTTGAATACAAAGCGCCTAGTGTAAATATAACACAAGATGTGTTTGATCAAATTACTCGATACAATATGGTTCTTAAGGTTGATTATCTAATTGTAACTAATGGTTTAAATCATTATTGTTGCAAGATAGATTATGTCACTCAATCATATGTATTTTTATCAGAAATACCTGATTATAGTTTGCTATAGATGATTTGGGTTTAATTTTTGCATAATAATAGCATCAATAAATCTATTATTATACGACAGCCAATCTTCTAATAATCCGGTTCTCATGAAGCCATTTGTTGCAAACAGTCCGATGCTATTTTGGTTTTCTATAGATATATATGCGTATATCTGATGGAGATTAAGATAGTTAAACGCATAATCACTGACTAATTTTAAGGCATCAGATGCATATCCTTCTTTACGATAATTTTTAAGAAGTGCTATTCCAATGGCTGCTCTAGCATGTAAGGGCATAAAATCAGATAAATCAACTGTTCCTAAAACGATAGAATCGCTTTTTCTAATGATCATTAATCGAAGTTGTTTATCTGCAAATATATCATTTTGATTATTCTCAATGTATTGTCTTAATGTGTAGCGAGAATATGGCACCGTAAAACTACTTATATCCCATAACAATGAATCATTTTCCATGTTATACATAAAATCAAGATCTTCAGGTTCTACAGCTCTTAAGTATATGCGATCATTATTTAAATAGGTATTACTCATTATTATAATGTTTTTAAGTGTAACACTCTCCTGGTGTAATAATTGCTTTCAAATAGGGATTATAAACTCCTAACTGAGTATTATGTTCATTTTCTCCTTCTAGTTTTGATAATATTTCATCGTATGAGAATAAAGTTTTATCATAGATGATATGAGTAACTTTATTACTTAAAGAAGAAAGATCTTTTAGATTATTATTGCTATCAATAAAACGACAGCGCTCTCCCAACCCATTTTTATTTAGTATATTAAAGATTTCTTCGTTGCATGTTTTGCTAGCGAAGATAATAAAATAAGGAGTATGAGTTTGGGTTTTATGTATTCGACTTAATGTTCTACGAATAAAAACAAAACTGAGTTTTAAATAAGTTTGTAAGTATAAACCGCTATAAACGAGCAAGCGAGATAGTTTAGAATACTTGTTGCCATGTTTTTTAAAGAATATACCCATAGCTCCATAAAACACTCTTACATATTTATAAGATTCCTTAGTAGTGCTTTCGCCTTTATAGTGAAGTATAGAATAAGGTAGATAATAGTTCTTGTCGCCTGACATTTCTAGTCTACAGGATAAATCTATATCCTCACCGTACATAAAGAAATCTTCATCTAAATAACCAGATTGCTCTAAAGAAGATTTTCGGATCATCATATATGCACCTGCTAGAACAGGCACTTCATGAACTTCTTCTTTATCTAGATAAGATAAATAATAGGTATTGAAATAAGGATTATTAGGGAATAGCTTATAAGTTCCGGTTAACTTCCAAAAGGATGCCATTGGAGAAGGATAACCTCTTTTAGATTCACGTAAATATTGTCCATTAGGGCTTAGCATTTTGACACCACATGCTCCAGCATCAGGATTGTTATCCATAAAGTCGAGTACTTGGCGAGTGTGTAATTCGGGAACAATTGTATCGGGATTTAATAAAAGAACATATTCTCCCCTAGCAATCTTGATTGCTTGATTATTAGCCTTGGCAAAACCAACATTATTCTTGTTATATATATATTTAACCTCAGGAAAAAGTTCTTTTATATACTCTTCGGATCCATCTTTAGATGCATTATCTACTACAATAACTTCCGCATTAATATCCTTTAATGACAAGTATAGAGAGTGAAGGCATTGACCTAAAAAGTACTTCACATTATAGTTAACTATTATAACAGATAATTTCATTTAGTTTTATCGATATGTAAATCTTTTCTTAATTTATCCTCGCTCGGTACACAAAAGAATGATGCTGTGATACCCATTAGAGCGCATAATGCTCCTGTGTTGCTTAGTGTAAGATAATAGCAAAAGATTCCTGTAAGTGTAACAATTAATAGTAATAATAATCTAACGCTACTCCATATTAAATATTGTTTCAATGCTGTCGTTATTGTTTGGTTGTTTATACGTCTTTGCAAGATCCAGCTGAAAGTCTTTAACGATACAGGTATACATAAAGCTGTGATTAATATGGTGATTGTCTCAAAGTAGTATGACGCTTTAATATCATGCGCATAAAGTCCAGTATAATATACATCTGCTTCTCCCATTATAAACAATGCAAGTGTGATGCACCAAAAAGCTGCAAATCCTATTTTTAAACTCTTTATAATAATCTTAATTCTTTGTTCCATGTTTTATATATTACCAGTAAATGTTGTTCTATTCAATATGCTTCTACCTAAAGTAACTTCATCCGTGTATTCTAATTCATCTCCAATAGAGACACCTCTAGCTAATATGCTTAATTTGATGTTTGATTTCTCTAGTTTTCTATAAATGTAAAAATTAGTAGTATCTCCTTCCATGGTTGTGCTCAACGCTAGTATTACCTCTTTTACTTCTTCATTATTGATGCGTTCAACTAAGCTATCTATTTGCAAATCGCTAGGACCTACTCCATCCATTGGTGATATTACACCTCCTAAAACATGATAAAGGCCCCTGAATTGTTGCGTGGACTCAATAACCATAACATCTCTAATGTTTTCTACAACACAAATTGTCGATCTATCTCTTCCTGGATTAGCACATATCTGACAGGTATCAGTATCAGAGATATTGTGACAGGTTTTACAGTATTTTACATCCCTCTTCAATGTAATTATTGAGCTTCCAAACGATTCAACATCATTATAATCTTGCCTAAGTAGATGAAGGACTAGTCTTAAAGCAGTCTTACGTCCAATTCCAGGAAGTTTAGAAAATTCATTAATTGCTTTTTCGAGTAATATAGAAGGATATTGTTGGTTCATAACACGTATTCTATTCTTTATTTCAAGCAAATATACTCACTTATTTAATGATAATACGCGGTTTACAAAATAAATCTTAACTTTGCAATATTATTAAAGAAGCATTAACAGTGCGTTTTCTTTAAGGATTGAATTAAACTAAATATAAAGTAGATTACTCAAATTCATAATAATCATGGAGATAAATAGTGCTGAGTTTATTATTAGTAATACAGACGTAAAGAAGTGTCCTGCAGGTCATTTCCCTGAATATGCGTTTATTGGGCGTTCAAATGTTGGTAAATCAAGTTTGATCAACATGTTGACAGGTAGAAATAAATTAGCTCTTACATCTTCTACTCCTGGTAAGACAATGCTTATCAATCATTTCTTAATAAATAATAGTTGGTATATTGTCGACCTACCTGGTTATGGGTATGCGAAGAGAGGACATAAAGGGCAAGAACAAATTCAAAAAGTTATAGAAGATTATATCTTAGAGCGCGAACAAATGACTAATCTGTTCTTATTAATAGATAGTAGACTTGAACCGCAAAAGATAGATATTGAATTTATGGAATGGCTTGGTGAAAATGGAGTTCCTTTTTCCATCGTGTTTACTAAAGCAGATAAGTTGAAAGGTGGACGTTTGATGAATAATATAAATGGTTATCTTAGAGAGTTAAAGAAGCAATGGGAAGATTTACCTCCCTATTTTATCTCTTCTTCCGAAAACCGTTCTGGTAAAAAAGAAATTCTTGATTACATAGACAACATCAATAGAGCGATTAATAAATAACACATTAATAATTAATACTATGATTTTTATGGCAACAAAAAAAACGATGTCTATATTGTTTGTGCTTATTGCATTTACTTCACTTCAATTGAATGCACAATCATTGAGTGATTTATTTAATAAAGACAATATTAACAAGGTGGTAGGTGCGGTTTCGGGTGCAAATAAGAATGTTGATTTGATAGGCACATGGAGTTATACAGGATCTGCAATTGAGTTTGAATCAGATAATTTATTGATGAAAGCCGGTGGAGCTGCAGCTTCGTCTACCGTTGAGTCAAAACTCAATGAACAGTTATTAAAAGTAGGAATAAAACCTGGGCAAGTTAGTTTTACTTTCAATGCTGATAGTACTTTTACTACTACTGTAAATGGTAGAAAGATGAATGGTTCATATTCATACGACAGTTCATTAAAACAATTACAACTTAAGTATGCAAAACTAATGAATGTGAATGCCAAATTATCTTATAATATATCGACTACAGAGCTTCTTTTTAATTCTGATAAGTTGTTGAAGTTAGTTAGTTTTCTTTCAAAGCAAACAAGCAGTAGTTCGTTAAAAACTATAGGATCATTGGCTGATAGTTATGATGGAATGATGATTGGTTTTGAATTGAAGAAACAGTAGATTTATTTCAAATAATAGAAAAAGCGCTAAAGATATCATATCCTTAGCGCTTTTTCTGTTTCAAGTTTATTTCTCGATATCAAACTTATATATACATCTACTATTATAAATTTCATTAGGTCTTAAAACAGTAGAAGGAAATTGTGGTTTATTCGGACTATCAGGATAATGCTGTGTTTCTAAGCATATAGAAGTTCTAGCATGATAAGGGATATTATTTTTACCAACTAGATTTCCTTTTAGCCCATTACTTGTATAAACCTGTAAGCCTGGCTCATTTGTATATACTTCCATTACTCTCCCACTTTCTATATCAACCACTTTAGCAGCTAGATTATTTATATCTCCATTAGTATTTAGCACCCAATTGTGATCATAACCATTCGTAATAGATAGCTGAAAGTTCTCGTCATTAATCTTCGAGCCTATTGGTTGAGACACTCTAAAGTCGAAAGGAGTATTTGTCACATCGATGATTTCACCGGTTACACATTTTAGAGAATCATAAGGTGTATATTCATTTGAGTTAATATATAAAATTTGATCTTCCACACTTCTTGATAAATTTCCCGAGATATTAAAAAATGAATGATGAGATAGATTTACAACGGTCGGTTTATCTGTAGTTGCTTTATAATCTATATCAAGCTCATTATTATCAGTTAGAGTATAAGTTAGCGTAGTTAGTAAATTACCAGGAAAACCATTATCACCATCTTCTGATAATAATGTTAGCTCCAAAGTATTATTATTAATTTGTTTAGCATTCCACACTCTATTCGCAAAACCATTGTTTCCTCCATGAGCACAATGAACACCTGTGTTTGGAGTTAAATTATAAGTAATAGAATCGATAGAAAAAGTAGCATTCAATATTCTCCCAATATATCTACCGATGGTAGCACCAAAGTTTTGTTTATTCTCTAGATAACCATTAATGGTAGGAAATCCACAAACCACATCTTCAAATTTGCCATTCTTATCGGGTATCATTAGCGAGACTAATCTTCCTCCATAATTTGTAATACAAGCTTCTAAACCGTTGTTGTTTTCTAATGTATAAAGAGCGATTTCTTTGCCATCAATATTTGCGATAAAATCATTCGAATTAAGTCCCGAAAGTGTAATGTTATCTTGTTTCTGGCATGAAATGAATAAGAAACATAATGATAAGATTACAAATACTTTATTAAATGTCATGTGAATGTATAATAGATTATTAGTAATTATTTTAAAACAATTTGGCAAATATAGACTTTTATTTTAAAATAAATAGTATACCTTTGTTATCATAAATTATAAAAAAACAAATATGAAAAAGCTATTATTGTTCGTTACAATTATGACATTTGCAATAGGTGTTTCTTTTGCACAGGGTAAAGCTGATATTAAATTCGATACAACAACTAATGATGTAGGTACTTTCTCTGAAACAAATCCTATCGTTAGTGCTACATATACATTTACAAATATAGGAGATGCTCCATTGGTTATTCATCAAGCAGTAGCATCTTGTGGATGTACAGTACCAGAATATACAAAAGAACCAATACTTCCTGGTCAATCAGGTGCCATCAAAGTAACCTATAATGGTACTGGTAAATATCCAGGTCACTTTAAGAAATCAATAACAATTCGCTCTAATGCTAAAACTGAAATGATGCGATTGTATATTGAAGGTAACATGACCCCTAAGGATAAATAGTATATTTTACTACAATATATAATATAAGGAGAATCTTTTGATTCTCCTTTTTTTTTGTTTACTTTGATGCTGTTTTATTGATAATAACACAATTACACATTTTATTTTAATATGGAACAAAAAGAAGACAAATTTACGGGATTGCCCGAGAATGCGTTTAGAGAATTAAAACCCGGTGAAGTCTACAATCCATTGATGGATCCTAAAAAGAACTATCCAGAAGTTAACCTTTGGTCTGTAAGTTGGGGTATTGCTATGGCGATTCTTTTCTCAGCAGCAGCAGCTTATTTAGGATTAAAAGTTGGTCAAGTATTCGAAGCTGCAATTCCTATTGCAATTATAGCAGCAGGTGTTTCAGGTGCAACTAAGCGAAAAAATGCGTTAGGCGAGAATGTAATCATTCAATCAATTGGTGCTTGTTCGGGCGTAATTGTAGCTGGTGCTATTTTTACTCTTCCTGCCCTTTATATTCTGCAAGACAAATATCCTGAAATGACTGTAACATTCATGCAAGTGTTCATTAGCTCATTGTTGGGTGGCGTATTAGGTATTCTTTTCCTAATTCCCTTCCGTAAATATTTCGTAAGCGATATGCATGGCCAATATCCTTTTCCCGAAGCAACTGCTACAACACAAGTTCTTATTTCGGGAGAAAAAGGCGGTAGTCAAGCCAAACCATTATTACTTGCAGGTTTGATTGGTGGTCTTTATGATTTCATTGTCGCAACTTTTGGTTGGTGGAATGAGAACTTCACTACACGTGTTATCTACGGTGGAGAGATGCTAGCCGAAAAAGCAAAATTAGTATTTAAAGTAAATACAGGTGCTGCTGTACTTGGTTTGGGATATATTGTAGGTTTCAAATATGCCGCAATTATTTGTGCAGGTTCATTAGCTGTTTGGTGGATTATAGTTCCAGGTATGGCTTTGTTTTGGGGAGATAGTGTATTGAATGCATGGAATCCTGAAATCACTAAAGCTTTAGGAGTGATGAGTCCTGAAGAAATCTTTAGATATTATGCTAAGAGTATTGGTATTGGTGGTATTGCTATGGCTGGTATCATTGGTATCATTAAATCTTGGAGCATCATTAAAAGTGCAGTTGGTTTAGCAGCAAAAGAGATGGGTGGTAAAGGGAGCGTTGAGAAATCAGTTCTTCGTACACAAAGAGACTTATCGATGAAGTTTATTGCTATAGGTTCTGTTATTACTTTGATTCTTATTACTTTGTTCTTCTATTTTGATGTGATGCAAGGTAATTTACTTCATACTGTTGTAGCTATCTTATTGGTTGCTATAATTGCCTTCTTATTTACTACTGTAGCAGCAAATGCCATTGCTATTGTAGGTACAAACCCTGTTTCTGGGATGACATTGATGACATTAATTCTAGCATCAGTAGTTATGGTAGCAGTTGGTTTAAGAGGTCCTTCGGGTATGGTTGCCGCTTTGGTTATGGGAGGTGTAGTATGTACAGCTCTATCTATGGCAGGTGGTTTTATCACAGACCTTAAAATTGGTTATTGGTTAGGTAGTACTCCGGCAAAACAGGAAACATGGAAGTTCTTAGGTACAATCGTATCGGCTGCTACTGTTGGTGGAGTTATGATTATCCTAAATAAATCATATGGATTCACGAGTGGTGCATTAGCTGCTCCACAAGCCAATGCAATGGCAGCAGTTATCGAACCATTAATGAGTGGTGTTGGAGCACCATGGTTATTGTATGGCATTGGTGCTGTTATTGCTATTATTCTAACTTTATTGAAAGTTCCTGCATTAGCATTTGCATTAGGTATGTTCATCCCATTAGAATTGAATATTCCTTTGGTTGTAGGTGGTGCTATCAATTGGTATGTAACTACACGTAGTAAAGATGCTGCATTGAATGCTGAGCGTGGTGAAAAAGGTACCCTACTCGCTTCTGGTTTTATTGCCGGTGGTGCATTGATGGGGGTTGTAAGTGCTGCTCTACGTTTTGGAGGAGTTGATTTATTAAATGAAACTTGGTTGAGTAATGCTTGGTCAGAAGTCTTGGCACTTGTTGCATATGCATTCTTAATTATTTATTTAGTAAAAGCTTCTATGAAAGTTAAATAACAAAACATATATATTCATTAACCTTTCTCGGCCTGCTTGATTATTCAGGCAGGCCATTTTATTTTATTATTATGAAGAATATTCTAACCATTGCTGTATTAACAGCTTTACCAATTTTCACATCTGCTCAAGATCGGTATAAACAAATTACTGATCAGAATCTCACGAGCATTAATAAGGAAGCTCCTCGGAGTACATTTACATCCTATCAGAGTGAGAAAGATGCTTTGATTAATAATCGAGAGAGCGGAACTAACAGACTACTATTGAACGGAAAGTGGAAATTCAATTATGTAGATAGCTTCTCAATGCGTCCTACCGATTTTATGTTGCCTGAAAAGAATGTAAGTGATTGGGATGATATTCAAGTTCCAGGCAATTGGGAACTGCAAGGCTTCGGTATTCCTATCTATGTAAATGCTCGTTATGAGTTTTGTTCACCCGGTTATGCGCCCTATTGGGATAAGCCGAATGCACCATATATACCCGAAGAATGGAATCCTACAGGTACATATAGAAGGGATTTTACGCTTCCAACAAGTTGGAAGAATGATGAAATATTCTTGAGTGCTGATGGAACAAAAGGTGCTGCATTTTTCTATATCAACGGACAATTTGTGGGTATGAGCAAAGATGCCAAAACCCCTGCCCGCTTTAATGTTACTGCTTATGTTCATGCAGGAAAGAATACCATTGCGGTTCAAGTTCATCGTTTCTCGGATGCTAGTTATATGGAAGGACAAGATTTCTGGCGTATAAGCGGTTTCGAGCGTGATATATATTTGTATACCCAACCAAAACTGCGTATTGCGGATTTTAAAGTAGAAAGTCCTCTTGATGAAAATTATAAGAATGGTACACTTGGATTGAAAGTCAAAGTAAGTGATAATAGTGAATTACCATCAGATAACTATCTTGTATCATATAAGCTCTTAGATGAAGCAGGACAAGTTGTTACTACAGAAGAAAAAGCCATAAAAAGAGATAAATCAGGAGAGATAGTCGAAATCGTCTTCGATAATCAAACGATAATTAACCCGGCTAAGTGGACTGCAGAAACTCCCAATCTCTATACATTGCTTTTAACACTAAAGAATCCAGATAATGGAGAAGTCATTGAGTCAACAAGTACTAAAGTCGGTTTCCGTACTGTAGAAATTAAAGACAACCAGTTGCAAGTCAACGGACAACCTATCTTGGTTAAGGGTGTGAATCTTCACGAACATAATGAATATACAGGTCATTATATCAACGAAGATTTGATGTTGAAAGATATTGAGCTTTGGAAGCAGTTGAATGTAAACACAGTACGAACAAGCCATTATCCTCAGCCCGAACGTTTTTATGAATTGTGCGATCAGTACGGTATTTATGTTATTGATGAGGCTAATGTAGAGACACACGGAATGGGTTATAATTTAAATGTAGGTGGTTCATTAGCGAATAACCCATCGTTTATGAATGCACATATTGATCGTACACTCAATATGTATGAACGCGATAAGAATCATCCTTCAATCATTACATGGTCGTTGGGCAATGAGTCAGGAAATGGCGTCAATTTCTATAAAACATATAGCTTATTAAAAGAGCTTGATAGTCGTCCGGTGCAATATGAACAAGCAAATTTGCAATGGAATACAGATATCTATTGCCCGATGTATTCAAGTGTTGAAGATATTACAAAATATGCTCAAAACCCCAATCATACTCGCCCTTTAATACTTTGCGAATATGCTCATGCCATGGGAAATAGCTTGGGCAATTTCAAAGAGTATTGGGATGCAATCGAACAATATCCATTGCTACAAGGAGGATGTATTTGGGATTGGGTAGATCAAGGCTTTGCTGCTTATACTAGCGACGGTAGTAAATATTGGAAATACGGAGGCGATTATGGACCAATAGGAACCCCTTCAGATGGAGATTTCTGTATTAATGGAGTTGTTTATCCAGATAGAACCCTCAAACCCCATACTGCTGAAATGAGCAAAGTTTATCAGAATATTAAATTTTTAAACTTAGACGTAGATAAAGGTACTGTTGAGATACGCAATGATTTCAGCTTCACCAATTTAGATAAGTACAACTTCAATTATATCATTAAAGAGCATGGCAAGGAGGTTGAGAATGTTGCTTTCAAGGTAAATGCAGCACCCGGTCAAACTGTAACTATTCCTTTGGGCAGTCTAAACAAATTTGAAACCAATACCGGCGACGAGCTAATAGAATTCTATGCTACTATTCGCGATAAAGAACCATTTTTGCCGGTTGGTGCAGTGGTTGCTCGCGAACAAATGGTTATCAAACCTTTCTCAAAACCTGTAGCTACAGAGTTTACAGCTGCTAGTATCTTGCAAAATGAATCTTCTGTTACTTTATCGGGAACTAATTTCAAAGCAATATTCGATAAAGCGTCAGGAGTATTGACCTCTTACCGTTATAACAATGTTGAGTACATTTTGAATAATGAAGGATTACAGCCATTCTTCTGGCGTGCTCCTATCGACAATGATTATGGTGCTGGGTTACCAAAGAAACTTAAAGTATGGCGAACACTAAGTTACGAAGAACCTAAAGCGGCATCATTCAATACAACTAGTGTTACAGAAGCAGGTTCTAACATGCCGGCAACAATCGTCTCTGTTTCTTATCAGTACCCTCAAACAGGTGCTGTATGGGATATTGAATATTGTGTATTTGATAATGGCATTATCAAAGTAAACAATCGATTTGTTGTTTCTGATGAGTCTGCCCCTATGATTCCACGCGTAGGAATGAGAATGCAAATGCCTTATGCTTTTGATATGCTAACCTATTATGGCCGTGGTCCACTTGAAAACTATGTCGATCGTAAAACATCACAGTTCATTGGAGAATATTCAATTG
Source organism: uncultured Bacteroides sp. (assembly GCA_947074345.1). Lineage (GTDB taxonomy): Bacteria > Bacteroidota > Bacteroidia > Bacteroidales > Bacteroidaceae > Bacteroides. The sequence continues at coordinate 23,374 of CAMTPH010000014.1, forward strand.
CTGTCAAAGATTTATACGAACCTTATATCCGCCCACAAGAAAACAATCACCGTACAGATGTTTATTGGTGCACGCTTACCAATAAGGCAAAGTTAGGATGGTTGATCGTAGCAGATAATGTGTTCGAAATAAATGTTTCTAATCATCCTCTAGAATCACTAGACACAGGCGATGATTGGTTTAATGACAAACCTGTAACTGCCGAAACAAATCATAGACATGCAACAGACTCTAAAGCAGAAAAGATGGTTGATGTGTTTATTGATTATCAAATGATGGGTGTTGGTGGAGATACAAGTTGGGGAGCACTTCCACATGAACCATATTTGCTTCGTCCTGGAGTAAAAAATGCAATTGAGTATGGATTTACTTTGGTGCCTATCACTAAGAAGTCAGATATTAAGAGTCTAATAAATCAATATTAATAGGATGACTAGATTAAGTATCCTTTTGTTGGTTGCCTTATTTGTAGGCAACCAACTCCTTGCCCAACGTTCGCTTCAAATAGCTAAGCAGTTTATTGATAAACCCTATGTAGCAAAAACTCTTGAAGTAAACAACGAGGAATCTTTAGTTATAAATCTCGATGAGGTTGATTGCACAACATTTGTTGAATATGTAGCGGCTAAAGCATTGACATCCAACCCTGCCGATAGTTTATTGTTTGCAAAGAACTTAAAGAAGATAAGGTATCGCAATGGAGTAATAGATGGATATCCATCAAGACTGCATTATATATCCGGTTGGATTGAGAATGGAGAACAACAAGGTATTATAGAAGATATAACTAAGCTTAACTCGCCATCAAAGCAAACATTATCTATCTATTATATGTCTGCTCATCCGCAACAGTATACTCAATTGAAATCATCTTCAGAAAATCTACAGAAGATAAAAGAGGTAGAAGAACGCTTAAATGGAAAGGAGATATCTTGGTTACCGAAAGATTCAATTCCGTTAAACGGGCTGCCTTATATTAAGGATGGAGATATAATAGCACTTGTTACTAATATTCCGGGATTAGATGTATCTCACCTTGGCTTTGCTGTATATAATCAGAAAAATGAATTGTGCTTGCTACATGCTTCTTCAAAGCATAAAAAGGTTTTAGTTGATCCTCTCCCTTTGCAAAAACTGTTGAGTAATAGTAAAGGATGGACAGGAATACGTGTCTTTAGAATAAAGAATTGATAAATAGTTCAAACTATGAATACTACAAAATTAATCATTGCTTCAATGATGCTGTTTCTATGCATCAATCTTTCAGCTCAAGATGATTGGGCAAATCTAAAACAATTCAAAGACGATAATAAAGAACTTGGAGAACCGGCAAAAGGTGAACAAAGAGTTGTGTTTATGGGTAACTCCATAACAATTGGTTGGATCAATAAGTGCCCTGATTTCTTTGAAGGCCGTTCGTATATAAATCGAGGGATAAGTGGTCAAACTACACCACAGATGCTTCTTCGCTTCCGACAAGATGTAATTGATTTACAACCTAAAGCAGTTGTTATATTAGCAGGAACTAATGATATAGCCGGAAATACAGGTCCATCGACGCAAAAGATGATAGAAGATAATATTGCAAGTATGACACAGTTAGCGCAAGCCAACAATATAAAAGTAATACTTTGTTCAGTTCTTCCGGCAAGTGATTATCCATGGAGTAAAGGCTTACATCCTGATAAGAAAATACCTGAACTAAATAAGTGGATTAAAGAGTTTGCACAGACACATGATTGCATCTATGTAGATTATTTCTCTGCATTGGTTAATAATGAGAACGGAATGGATTCTGTATTCTCTAAAGACGGTGTACACCCTACCGAAAAAGGTTATGCTGTAATGGCTCCGTTGGTAGAACAGGCTATCTCTCAAGCACTCAATAAATAGCAGTCCGCTTATTTAGTAGATTATTTAATGATGCATAAAGGCGTTGCTTTACTTCGTTCATAGAGAGTTCGTAACCTAACTCTTTGGCAAGTGATGTAACGCCTTTATCAATAAATCCGCATGGGTTGATATAACTAAAGTATTGCATATTAGTATTTACGTTAAAAGCTAAACCATGCATAGTTACATATCTACTACACCGTACACCAATAGCACATATTTTTCTAGCTTTATCAGTCTCACCATCAATCCATACCCCAGTAGCATTATTTAGTCTTCCGGTCTTAATTCCATATGATTTACAAACCTCGATTACTGCCTCTTCTAATAGATTCACATACTCTTTTAGTCCTAATGAAAAGTCTTCTAAATTAAGAATAGGATAACAAACCAATTGACCTGGACCATGATAGGTTATATCTCCTCCTCTATCAATATGAAACAGAGTAGCGTTGATAGATTTAAGTTGCTCATCATTAAGCAACATATTATTATTCTTTCCACTTTTTCCTAAAGTATAAACATGTGGATGTTCGCACATGATTATATTATTTTCGTAAAATGAATTATCATGTTTTGCGTTAATAACCCCGTCAAAGATATCAGTTTGCTGTTTCCAGGATTGGGCATAATCTATAACGCCCCAATCTATTAAATTAGTTTTCATCACTAACAAAGATATATCATAAAGTTGAAAGATTGAAAAATAAATGTAAATTTGCATATCAATCATATAAAAAGAATATGTTATGCCTACAGAATTTCCGCAAGTAGATTTGCCATCAGAGATAGTTGCATGGCCCGATGTTACAGAAGAAATTTTAAATATCTACAAACAGTCTTGTCGTTTGAAAGCTGCAATCTTTTGTGTTTGTAGAGAGGGCTATATGAAAGCCAGTATCAATTTAATTGATTATGAGATCAAGGAAAACGATATTGTAACTCTTTTGCCAGGCACTATTATTCAGTTTCGTGAAAGAACCGAAAAAGTAAAGTTGTCATTTACAGGTTTCTCTTCGGAATGTCTAGAAAAATTCAATTTGATAAAGTTGCTTGGAAACAACTATTCTAAAATTACAGAATACCCAATCATTTCACTAGATGCTGAAATAGCTAGCTATTTCAATGATTACTTCTCTTTGATTTCTAGAGTGACTTGTAATGAAGATATATCTTTAAGTTTCGATTCGATAGAAGCTGTGGTTAAATCTGTAGTTTCTTCAGTTGATTCTGTATATAGTTCACATTCAGGAATTACTCATGTAGTTACTCGCAAAGAAGAAATATGCAAAGAATTAGTGCAACTTATTACTCAACATTATGTAAAAGAACGGAAAGCACAATTTTATGCTGATAAATTGGGGATATCTCTACAGCATTTAAGTACAACCGTCAAGCAAGTTACGGGTAAGAATGTGCTAGATATGATTTCGTATGTGGTGATAATGGATGCTAAGGCTAAGCTGAAATCAACAGATATGACTATTCAGGAAATAGCTTATTCATTAAACTTTCCTAACGCTTCCTTCTTTGGTAAATATTTCAAGAGGTATGTCGGTATGACACCACTTGATTTCAGAACAAGCTAAATAAAAAGATGAAAAGAGAAATGGGATTGCTCGTTATGAGCAATCCCATTTTCTTTATTTTCGTTTAGCCAAACTCAAAGAGTTCAAAACAACACTGACACTCGAGAATGCCATTGCCGCACTAGCTATCATTGGGTTTAATAAAATTCCAAATAGTGGAAATAGAATACCAGCTGCTATTGGTATGCCTATTAGGTTATAGATAAATGCCCAAAACAAGTTTTGTTTAATCAGCTTCACTGTTTTCTTTGATAGATCAAATGCTTTTGGCAATAATAACAAATCGGAAGTCATTAACGTAACCATTGCGACATCCATGGCAATATCTGTCCCTTTGCCCATAGCGATACTTACATCTGATAACGCTAATGCTTGCGAATCGTTAATGCCATCACCTACCATCGCAACTGTCTTTCCTTGCAACTGCAGTTCGCGCACAAAGCTTTCTTTATCATCAGGCAACGCATCTGCCTCAAAATTATCGATACCTAATTTATTTGCAATCAGAGATGCCGTTTTTTGTCCATCTCCCGTAAGCATATAAATATCTATCTTTTGTTTTTTCAGTTCATTAATTGCATCAAATGAAGTTGCTTTTATTGCATCTGTTACCGCTATAGCAGCTAATATCTCGTTTTCTCTACCGAAATATATTATTCCATTTCCTTCAGATTCATATTTAATTAAATCTTTAAGCAAAGACTTCGGTATGGATGCATCATGGTCTTTTAATAATTTATGACTACCTACCCAGTACATATTATTATCATGCATTACATGAATGCCTTTGCCGGTAATACTCTCAAAACTAGTTAGTTTAGCCGGTTGGATGTTTTCATTTTGTAGACTTACAACTATTGCTTCTGCCAATGGATGTTCCGATTTCATTTCTGCAGCGAGCAATATATTCTTTTGTTCTTCATTTGATTTGTTTATCCACAACCATCCCGATACAGTTGGATGTCCTTCGGTTAAAGTTCCTGTTTTATCGAGTACCACTGCGTTTACCTTACACATTTGTTCTAAAGCAACAGCATCTTTTATCAAGATATGATGGCTAGCTGCTTTGCCTATACCAACCATCAATGCGGTTGGAGTCGCTAATCCTAAAGCACATGGACAGGCTATAACTAAGACAGATACTGCAGATAACACACCATAAGAGATAACTGCTGTTCCACCTATAACCCACCATAATATAAATGTGGCAAGCGAAATAACTAACACTACAGGAACAAACAAACCTGTTACTTGATCTACGATTCGCTGCACTGGTGCCTTGCTGCCTTGTGCTTCTTGTACCATGCGAATGATACGAGCCAATACAGTATCTCCTCCAACTTGAGAAGCTATAATAACAAAAGAACCTTTTTGATTGATAGTGCCAGCCAACACTTTATCCCCTACACTCTTCTCAATAGGTATAGGCTCTCCACTAATCATACTTTCATCCACAAAAGATGATCCTTCAGCAATTTTGCCATCAACAGGAATTTGTTCGCCGGGACGTACTACCACTAAATCCTCTTTTCTTAACTGTTCGATAGGAATCTCTATTTCCACACCATCCCTCATAAGATGAGCAGTTTTAGGTTGTAGTCCCATTAATTTTTTAATTGCTGCCGAGGTATTGCCTTTAGCGCGTTCTTCCATTAACTTTCCTGTCAATATAAAAGCAATGATAACCACCGATGCTTCATAATAAACATGAGGTTCTAGTCCTCTATCATACCAGAAGTCGGGAAAGAATGTGTTGAATACACTAAATATAAATGCGATAGATGTGCTGAGTGCTACCAATGTATCCATGTTGCATCTACCCATTTTTGCTTGTTGCCATGCACCTGTATAGAAAGAGTTTCCGAAGAACAACATAACAGGGATGGTCAATATTAATTGTGCAATGTTTGAGAATGGCATATGCATTAATACCATGGACAATATTAATATGGGTGCTGCAAATATCCAAGCACCTATCACCTGTTTTTTGAGTTTTTTATATTGCTTTTGTTGTTCTTCTTCGACTAGCTTAATGCGTTGCGATTCTTTGTTTTCTATTATCAATCCATAGCCGCCATTATCAATCGCCGATTTTATATCTTCGGGTGTAATGATATTCTCTTCATACGAGACAGTTAGTGTATTGGCTGCTAAATTGACAGAAGCTTGATCTACTCCATCTAGTTTGCTTACTATTTTTTCTACATTACTTGCGCATCCAGCACAGTGTAATTTTAATACGGGGTATGTTGCCTTTATTATTTTACTCATAACCTATTAACTAATTCGGTTTATTTATTGTTTGATTTGGTTTCATCGTACAGAAACTTTTGTTTCACCATTATGAAACCTTGTTTCCATCCTATTGAAAATAAAGTTTCGACTTATTGAAACTGTATTTTCAACGAATAAAAAGCCTTGAAAATATTAAAGATATAATTTATAGATAGTTATAATTAGAAATGTTGATTAATAAAATATTGATTCTCAATGTACATTTTTAGTGCAACATAATCAAATATTAGTTCTACTTTTGTGTTAATTTCAGATTCTTAAACATTTAATTTTTGAACGATTAATTTAATCATTATGTACAAACACTCAAACTACAACAACGCACCTGTAAACTTCATTTGCTGCGCAAATAGCAATTGTTCTAACCAATCTAAATGCTTGCGCTATAATGTTTTGCAATCTCATCAACTAACAGAGGTTTCTGTAAATATTTTAAACCCAAATATGTATTCGGCTGATAGTGAATATTGCTGTTATTTTAAAGAAGACAAAATGTACTCGTTTGCATTGGGCATTACACACATCTTTGATAAAATACCCTATGTCAAAGCAAAAGAAATGCGTGCTAAAATGATTGTACATTTTGGTAAAAGCATGTTTTATCGTTTTTTACGCAAGGAGAAATACATTAATCCTATACAGCAACAATGGATAGAGCAGTTATTTAAAAAACACAATATTGTTGAGGTATTGAATTATGATGAATATAATCTACAATATAATTGGGAGTAAAAACATCTACTTTTATAGTTAATAATAGTGTAAGAATAATTAAAACTTAAGCCACATTTAAACCGTTTTGGCTTAAGTTTTTTTTTATTCCAATATTCGTCGTATTCACTAAATAATTCTATATTTGTCCTTAACGAACAGTTTCGAAAATGTTGAATTTAAAGAGAAACCCAAATGAGAAAACAATATGTAAGTTTACTAATCATTATTCTGTCTATAAGCGCAATATTTTCTTCTTGTGCTGACAAGATGAGTAAAAAAATCGGTGAACTTCAATTTGAAAATTTGAAAGCAAATGAAACAGCATATTTGTTTGCTGATACTGCTAAACCTTCATGCAATATAAACATAAACTTTGCTTTTCCGGTTAGTTCGAATGATGAACTATTGAAAGATACTCTCAATTACTATTTTATTACAGCTTGTTTTGGCGAAAAATATGCTTTAGAGCTACCGCAGGAGGTTTTAAAGAAATATGTAGCTAACTATGTGAATGAATATAGAACTGATTTAGAGCCTCTTTATCTTCAAGATGAGAAGGATATACAAGATGGGAGTACTATCGATTCGTGGTATTCTTATTATAAAAATATCGAAGGCGAAGTGCAGTTTTACGATAAAGGATTGTTAGTATATCGTTCATATTTTGATGAGTATACAGGGGGTGCACATGGCATTTATATGAGCACTTTCTTGAATATCGATCTTGCAATTATGCGTCCGTTAAAACTAGACGATATTTTTGTAGGCGATTACAAAGAGAATCTTACCAATATGATTTGGTCTGAATTAATGGCCAAACATAAAGTAAAAACTCGTGAGGCATTAGAAGATTTAGGATATGGATCTACCGGCGAGATAGCTCCTACCGAGAATTTCTATCTCGATAATAAAGGCATTACATTCTATTATAATGTATATGACATAACTCCCTATGCAATGGGACCTGTGACTGTAAGCCTTTCTTATAGCATGATTGATCATTGGTTAAATACTAACCCTGTGATTCAAGCATTGAAAAATTAATTGTTTATCATTTTTTAATTATAACTTATTTATTTAAAGTGGAAATCATACTTAAATATTTTCCAGATTTAACGAGCGAACAACGTAATCAGTTTGCCGCTCTTTATGACTTATACATTGATTGGAATTCGAAAATCAATGTGATTTCACGCAAAGATATTGAAAACTTATACGAGCATCATGTATTGCACTCTTTGGGCATTGCAAAGGTGATTAACTTCCGTCCGGGTACTACAGTTATGGACCTTGGTACAGGTGGTGGATTTCCTGGTGTTCCTTTAGCGATATTATTCCCTGAAGTACATTTTCACATGGTAGATAGCATTGGCAAGAAAGTTCGTGTAGCTTCTGAAATATCAGAAAGCATAGGCTTAAAGAATGTATCTTTCAGACATGCACGTGCTCAAGAAGAAAAACAGCAATTTGACTTTGTGGTTAGCCGTGCAGTAATGCCTTTGGTAGAATTGATTAAGATAATCAGAAAGAATATTTCTCCAGTTCAAAAAAACTCCTTACCCAATGGATTAATCTGTTTGAAAGGCGGCGAATTGGAAAACGAAACAATGCCTTTTAAAAACAAAGTTGTAATGCATGATTTGCGCGAAGACTTTGGTGAACCATTTTTTGAGACTAAAAAAGTGGTTTATGTACCCCTATCTTAATAACGAAATATACTCCATTTAGAATATGAAGATCAAAAGATTTGAGTTTAACATGTTTCCGGTGAACTGCTACGTTTTGTGGGATGAAACAAAAGAGGCTGTAGTAATAGATCCGGGATGTTTCTACGACGAAGAGAAACAAGCACTAAAAAACTTTATCATTAGTAATGAACTTACTGTTAAGCATTTATTAAATACCCATTTACATTTAGATCATATATTTGGAAATCCATTTATGCTGCAAGAGTTTGGTGTAAAAGCTGAAGCAAATCAAGCAGATGAATTTTGGATTGATGAAGCACCCAAACAAAGTCGCATGTTTGGCTTTCAGTTGCCCGAACCAACTGTACCATTAGGCAATTATCTGCATGATGGAGATGTAGTTAAGTTTGGTAACTCTGAATTGGAAGCTATTCATGTGCCAGGACACTCTCCTGGGAGTCTAGTGTTTTACTGCAAAGCTGATAATTGCCTATTTACAGGTGATGTATTGTTTCAGGGAAGTATAGGACGAGCAGACTTAACCGGTGGGAACTTTGATGAATTAATTGAGCACATATGTAGCAGACTGTTTGTTTTGCCTAACGAAACGGTAGTTTATCCAGGGCATGGTGCTCCTACTACGATTGGAACTGAGAAGGCTGAAAATCCTTTCTTCAGATAACATACAAAAAACAACATTTAAATCTATACTAACATGAAAACCGATTCATTTGCTTCACGCCATATTGGTGTTAATGAAGAAGATATTGAATTGATGTTGCGCAAAATTGGCGTAAACACTCTTGATGAATTAATTGATAAAACCATTCCGGAGAATATTCGGTTGCCAAAGCCATTACAGTTATCACCCGCTATGACTGAATATGAATTTGGACAACATATCTCACAAATAGCAAGTATGAATAAATTATTTACTTCATATATTGGTATGGGATGGTATAATACAATAACACCGGCAGTTATTCAACGCAATGTGTTTGAAAACCCTGTTTGGTATACATCTTATACGCCTTATCAGGCTGAAATATCGCAAGGACGTTTGGAGGCTCTAATGAACTTCCAAACTGTCATTTGTGATTTAACAGCGATGCCTTTGGCCAATAGTTCTTTATTAGACGAAGCAACTGCTGCTGCCGAAGCTGTAAGCATGATGTATGCTTTGCGCCCTCGTGATAAGCAAAAGGCAGGTGCTAATGTCGTGTTTGTTGATGAAAATATTTTCCCTCAAACACTTGCAGTAATGGTTACACGTGCAGTACCACAAGGCATTGAATTGAAAGTTGGTAAATATAAAGAGATTGAATTTACTGATGAGATGTTTGGATGTGTGATACAGTATCCTAACGCTGATGGTAACATTGATGATTATCGTGAATTTACATCTAAAGCTCATGAGAAAGGATGTAAAGTATCTGTTGCTGCCGATTTAATGAGTTTGGCGCTGATTGTTCCTCCCGGAGAATGGGGCGCTGACATCGTATTTGGTACTACTCAACGTTTAGGTACTCCTATATTTTATGGTGGCCCTTCTGCTGCCTATTTTGCTACTCGCGATGAGTACAAACGAAGCATGCCTGGTCGAATTATCGGTTTATCTAAAGATAAAAACGGGAAACTTTGCTATCGTATGGCTTTACAAACTAGAGAGCAACATATAAAACGCGAAAAAGCTACCTCGAATGTTTGTACAGCACAAGCTTTGTTGGCTACGATGGTTGGTTTCTATGTGGTTTATCATGGACAACAAGGGATTGTAGATATTGCTTCGCGCATTCATGATATAACCTCTTTTCTTGATAAAACAATCTGTAAGTTAGGCTATTCGCAAGTAAATGATAGCTATTTTGATACTTTACGTTTTGTGCTTCCTGAAAATGCAACTGCACAAAAAATTAGAACTATCGCTATTAGTAAAGAGGTAAATCTGCGTTATTTTGATAATGGTGATGTAGGTTTCAGTATTGATGAAACTACCGATTTAAATGGTATCAATACGCTTCTTTCAATCTTTGCTGTAGCGGCTGAAAATGATTTTCAGAAAATTGATGATATTCCTCAAGCAAAATCTTATCCTAAAGCAATAAGACGCGAAAGTAAGTTCTTGACACATGAGGTGTTCTCTAAATATCATACTGAGACAGAGATGCTACGCTATATTAAAAGCCTTGATAGAAAGGATATCTCTCTGACTCATTCAATGATTCCTTTGGGCTCTTGCACCATGAAACTGAATGCTGCATCTGAAATGTTGCCATTAAGTCTTCCTAGCTTTACAAGCATTCATCCGTTGGTTCCTGAAGAACAAGCTCAAGGCTATCGCAAACTAATACACGAATTAAGTGAGGATCTTAAAATTATAACTGGTTTTGCAGGTATAAGCTTACAACCTAACTCGGGTGCTGCGGGCGAATATACTGGACTGAGAGTTATCAGAAGCTATCAAGAGAGTATTGGCCAAGGACATAGAAATAAGATTTTGATACCTTCATCTGCGCATGGTACAAATCCTGCTTCAGCTATTCAAGCTGGTTATACTACTATTACATGTGCTTGTGATGCGCACGGCAATGTAGATATGGAAGATCTAAAAGCAAAGGCATATGAGAATAAGGATGATTTAGCTGCATTAATGATTACCTATCCATCTACTCATGGTATATTTGAAACTGAGATTATGGAAATCTGTAAGATTATACATGAGTGTGGCGGACAAGTATATATGGATGGAGCTAATATGAATGCACAGGTGGGATTGACTAATCCAGGGTATATTGGAGCTGACGTGTGTCATTTAAATCTTCATAAAACATTTGCTTCTCCACATGGTGGAGGTGGACCAGGTGTAGGACCTATTGGGGTTGCTGAACATTTGCTTCCTTTCTTACCCGGACATAGTTTCTTTGGTAATCAAATGAACCAAGTATCTTCGGCTCCTTTTGGTAGTGCGGGTATATTGGCCATCACTTATGGTTATATCCATATGATGGGTGCTGAAGGATTGGCAATGGCTACAAAGGCTGCTATTCTAAATGCTAATTATCTTGCTGCTTCTCTAAATCATACTTTTGGTATAGTATATAGAGGCAATAAGGGATATGTTGGCCACGAAATGATTTTGGAATGTAGAAAAGTTGCTGAAGAAACCGGAATCACAGAAAATGATATTGCTAAACGTTTGATGGATTATGGCTATCATGCTCCTACTCTATCTTTCCCTGTTCATGGCACATTAATGATAGAGCCAACCGAAAGTGAAAGCTTGGCGGAATTAGATAACTTTGTGGAAGTAATGGATAAGGTATGGGAAGAGATACAAGAGGTAAAGAGAGGTGATGCTCTTAAAGAAGATAATGTACTAATTAATGCTCCTCATCCTGAATATGAGATAGTGAGTGATAATTGGAAACATGCTTATGGTAGAGAAAAAGCAGCATATCCTCTAGAAAGCGTACGCGATAATAAATTCTGGATTAATGTAGCACGTATAGATAATACGCTTGGTGATAGAAATCTGCTGCCAACTTGCTACTTAACTTTTGAGTGTTAATTATTAAAACCACATAATTAAAGCTGCGAATTGATGATATGATTTACAACACATCTCAATTCGCAGCTTTTTTGTTTAATTATATCTTACGATTTGATTAATTATCGAACAATCGTAATTGTATTTTCTTTTAATACTTTTTCTTTCAAAGTAGCATTGTCAGCTGCATATCCTATCGCTACACAACCAAATACTTTGTGATTTTCAGGAACACCTAAAGAAGTGATATAAGCACGAACTTCAGGATCATCGCATGTTGTACCCAACTGATTTATCCAGCACGATGCTAAACCTAATGAAGTGGCTGTAAGAAACATATTCTCTATAGCACATGCACAGTCCATTGCTGCCCACCATTGAGTAGACTCATTAGAAACTACAACCAAAGTTGGTGCGTGATAATAACAACAGTATGTTTCACTATGTCCACGTTCTTGAAGATGTTTATCTTCACTTTTAGCAAATGCACTTTTAATGTGTCTATTTAATTCTACAAGTTTCTCCTTGTTCTGAATTGCCGTGAAATGCCAAGTTTGATAATTCATACCACTTGGTGCATTCACTGCTGCATCTAGAATCATATTAAGGTCTGTGTCTGCTACTTGTCTATCGTTATAAGCACGAATGCTACGACGCGATTTGATATTCTTTAAAATCTCATTTTCCATTATTAAGTATTATATCTATTAACGTTTTAATAATCCTATTTTGGCATTTAATTTAAAGTAATACAATCCGTTTTCGCGTTCAAGGAAACCGTATTTATCTTTTTCGACTGGACCTTTTTCAAAACGCGTATTATTGAACAGGAAGTTCTCAAAGGTTTCTTTCTCATGCTTATGGTAACAAAGCAACTCCCCTTTTCCGGTAATTAAAATAATGCCTTCTACAGCTGAGTCTATACCTGAGTATATTTTAGCTGGACGCATTCCTAATGCAAGCGTCAATAAGAACTGCTTCATCTTAAATTCATAGAAACCATGCTTGTTAATCAATTCGTCTTTGATCTTGAGCGGATTAAGTTTCTTTATAACTTCTGTAAGCTCTGAAACGCGAGTTATATCATCTATATACATAATACGAAGCATTTCGGCTAATAAGCGTGGAAAGTGAAGATCTATCATCAACAAGTTACAACGAAACACTCGATCGGCTACATCTGAATATTTTAATACTCCACCCAATCGTTCAATCATAACCATTCTTTCGAGAACTTCATCAGCTGATTCGGGTAATGCATTGATTTTATTGACTGTTGGTGTAGAAAACTTTGCACCCGTTTGTTCGAATTTCAAATTGGCTGTTCTACCACCATCCAACAATGGATTCATGCTAGTAAGACGAGAACGTACATTTATACCTGAAAGAGGTGCTTCTGCATGCCAAAACGCTATTGAGAAATCTGTTCTATCTTCTGTGCGAGCTTCTAGATCGAAGATAGCAACAGTATCAAGAAATGCTTCTACCTCCTCGGGTGATTCAATGTCATCTTCTTTTGCTCCTTTTATAGTATTAAGAATTAATGTAGCAACAGTGCCAAAATCTTCTCTTGGTATGAGCTGCTCTCCTTTTTCATTGATGATACGAATGTTTTCATCTTCTACATAATAGCGTCTAGTACCATCATGTTCTTCACGTTGGATCATAGCAATGGGCCAAAATGTTTCGTCCATTTTTGAATCAGGAGTACCTAATGCTATCTTTCCGTCACATAGAAGTTTAAAGAAAGCATATATTTCACTCCATTCTCTTTTAGTTGCTTCAAAAGCCATATCTTAAGATTTTAAATTGTACAAAATTGTATTTAGTTTAATACGTTTGAAACTCATTTTTGTTTATACTAAACATCATTTTCATCAAAACGAAGGGTGTCTACTTTAGCGAGACGGGCTTTTAAACGAGGCATCAACGAACTACGGATATTGAGTGTCATGCTACAATCAGTATCATATCCTTGATTTAGAATCTCTGGTCCTTCTTCTTTTACAATGCGCATAACATCGTTCATAAAAGGATATTCAAACCAAAATGTTACAGTTTCATCAATCGTCTTTTCAATAACATTGGCAGATGCGAGCGCTTCTGCTGCTGCAGCTTTATAAGCAACAATTAAACCACTTGTTCCTAGCTTTATACCACCGAAATATCGAACTACAATTACCAATATATTAGTCAATTCATTGGAGTTGATTTGACCTAATATTGGTTTACCGGCTGTGCCCGATGGTTCACCATTATCGTTTGCACGAAAATCTTTCCTATCAGCCCCCAACATATATGCATAGCATACGTGCCTAGCATCATAATATTTCTTCTGATAGGTTTCTAGATGGGCTTTAATCTCATCTATTGTACGTACAGGAAGTGCTATTGCAATAAATTTGCTTCGCTTCTCTGTATAGATAGCTTCTGATAATTCTGTTATTGTTTTATAAGTATCTTCACTCATGAGCGCAAAGATAGTTTATTTGTTAAAAAATGATAGATTTATAGATGTATTTTATCCAATTCCTAGTAATTCAATTTCGAATATTAATGTAGAGAATCCCGGAATATCACCATCTCTTTTAGTACCATATCCATAATTATATGGAATATAAATAATCCAATGATCTCCAATATGCATATGTGGTAATGCCAATTGCCAACCTTCTATTAATTGGTTCAGACGAAATGCTTCAGGATATCCTCTACCCCATGAATTATCGAAAACATGGCCATTAATCAGGCTTCCTTTGTAATTGATATTCACGATGCTATTGAACTTTGGACTTTGCGTTGATTCTCCGGCTTTTACTACTTTATAAAAGATACCACAAGGTAATTCTTTAACATCGATATCTTGGCTAAGTGAATTAATAAAAGCTTCATTCTCTAGTTTATAGTTTGATTTTTTACTCATACTGTTTAATTTATTTCATAACCATCTTTATTTAGAATATAAGGAATATTCTAATGAATTGTTTAGCAAATAGTTATAAAGAGTTGATATATTATTTATGAATGTAAATATAAAGCAATTATTTATAACAATAAAGGCTATCCTATTATGATAAATAGGATAGCCTTGAGTATAAGGTATATATAAATTAGAATTTAGTCTAATTTATGAATAACTAGTCCAGAACGTAACTTAGGTTCAAACCAAGTTGTTTTTGGAGGCATGATATTACCACTATCAGCAATGTCCATTAACTGCTTCATTGAAACTGGATAAAGCGCGAGTGCTACTTTCATCTCTCCACTATCAACTCGTTTACTCAATTCTTCTAAACCACGAATACCACCAACAAAGTCTATTCTTTTATCAGATCTTAAATCTTTAATTCCTAAAATATCATCAAGGATTAAGTTTGAAGAAATAGTTACATCAAGAACTCCAATTGGGTCGTTATCATTATATGTGCCTGGTTTAGCTGTTAAGCTGTACCAATTATGATCGATATATAAACCAAAATTATGCAATGCATTTGGTTTGTATACGTCAACACCTTTCTTCTCAACAATGAAGTTCTTTTCTAATGCTTTTATGAACTCCTCAGTTGAAAGACCGTTTAAATCCTTAACAACACGATTGTAATCGATAATAGTAAGTTGACTAGCTGGGAAACATACGGCCATAAAGTAATTATACTCTTCATCACCTTTATGATCTTTGTTTTGAGAAGCTTTTTCAGCACCTACTAATGCAGCAGCAGCCGAACGATGATGACCATCTGCAATATAAAGTGCAGGAATATCAGTAAACAGTTCGGTAATTGTTGCTATATCAACTTCTTTATCAATTATCCAGAACTGATGTCCGAAACCATCACCAGGTGCTACAAAATCATAAATAGGTGTATTAATCGTGTATTCAGAGATAATATCGTTTAGTCTACTGTTATCAGGATAGGCAAAGAATACTGGCTCGATATTCGCATTATTAACACGAACGTGCTTCATTCGATCTTCTTCTTTGTCACGACGAGTAAGTTCATGCTTTTTTATGCTACCATTCATGTAATCGGGAACATAAGCGCCAACTACTAAACCATATTGGGTTTTACCATTCATGGTTTGAGCATATATGTAATAATTTTCTTTTGTGTCCTGTTTTAACCAACCTTTGTCTTGAAACAATTGGAAGTTTTCAGCAGCTTTTGCATAGACTTCTTCATCGTGCTCGTCAGTTCCAATCGAAAAATCAATTTCCGGTTTAATGATGCGATATAAGGATTTCTCATTGCCTTCAGCTTCTTTGCGTGCTTCGTCTGAGTTTAACACATCATATGGTCGTGAAGCTACCTCCTCTACAAGATGCTGTGGTGGTCTAATTCCTTTAAAGGGTTTAATTGTTGCCATATTGATATCTCTTTTAAGGTTGTTTATTAATCTTCTTTTTTACATAAATAGCAATTACAATCGATGCTAAAACAATTGTAATTGATGGAAGGAGTAAATTAAGGAAATGAGGTAAATCATCTTTCCATAAATTAGAAATGCTACTTAATACTATAGATATACCTAATAATATACGCGCTCTTAGAAGATTCTTATTATTGTTCATTATTTTATTTATTAACTCGGAATTTCTCACATCCGTCTTTAAAGAAACTTACTATTTGACTTGCTGCAGCAATACCGGCATTGATATTTGCTTCAGCTGTTTGAGCTCCCATCTTTTTAGGAGTAGAAAAATAACGTCCTTCAAACAATTCCACAAATTTAGCATTTGCAGCAGGCATAATATCAGTCACATATTTAAAGTCGGTGCGTTCAGACATCAGTTTGATTAATTCATCTTCATTGATAACTTCTTTGCGGGCCGTATTAATCAAAATACCACCTTTAGGCATTTCGTTTAATAATGCATAGTTTATCGAGTTCTTAGTTTCGGCTGTTGCTGGAATGTGTAGGGAAACAACATTACATGATTTGTATAATTCTTCAGCTGATTCTACAACTTTAATGCCATCATTTTCCATCACTTCTTTAGGGCAAAAAGCATCATATGCATAGATGTCCATTTCAAATCCTTTAGCAATGCGTGCTACATTTCTCCCAACATTTCCATAAGCATGGATACCAAGCTTTTTACCTTTTAATTCTGTCCCAGAAGTACCATTGAAGAAGTTGCGTACGGCGTATACCATCATTCCGAATACTAACTCTGCAACTGCATTAGAATTTTGTCCCGGTGTATTCATTACACACACGCCATGAGAAGTAGCTGCTGCTAAGTCTACATTATCAAATCCTGCGCCTGCACGAACAATGATTTTTAAATCTTTTGCAGCATCTAAGACTTCTGCATCAATAATATCGCTTCTAATTATAATTGCGTTTACGTTTTTTACGGCATCTAACAATTGAGATTTACTAGTATATTTCTCTAATAATTCTAATTCATAACCTGCCGATTCAATTTCTTTCTTAATACCGTCAACAGCTATTTTAGCAAATGGTTTTTCGGTAGCTATAAGTACTTTCATAAGATATAATTTGATTATAGTGTTAGAAGAATCGCCATACAATTATACTATATTGAAAAGTATAACTGCATGGCGATAGATCAAAATATGATTAGTGTAGTTTTTCGAATTCTTGCATACATTCAATTAAAGCTTGTACGCTTTCTTTTGGAAGAGCATTGTAACATGATGCACGGAAACCACCAACAGAACGGTGTCCTTTTATACCTTCCATTCCTCTTGCTGTCGCGAATTTCAAGAATTCAGCCTCTAACTCAGCATATTCAGGAGCCATTACGAAGCAAATATTCATACGTGAGCGATCTTCCTTTGCTGCTGTTCCAACAAATAACTTATTGCGATCGATTTCACTATATAACATATCTGCTTTCTCTATTGCTCTTTTCTCCATTTCTTTTACTCCACCTTGTTCTTTTACCCATCTTAGAGTTAACATAGCAGAATAAATAGGAACTACAGGAGGTGTATTGAACATAGAGCCATTATCTATGTGAGTTTTATAATTCAACATAGTAGGTATATATCTTGATACTTTGCCAAGAGCATCGTCTTTTACAATGACAAATGTTACTCCTGCTGGAGCCAAATTCTTTTGAGCGCCACCATATATACATACATATTTTGAGATATCTATAGGACGAGATAGAATATCAGAAGACATATCGGCAATCACAGGAATTGGTGAATCCAAATCTTCTTTTATCTCAGTTCCATAAATAGTATTGTTACTAGTAAAATGGAAATAATCAGCATCTGCAGGAATTATATAATCTTTGGGAATATAACTGTAATTAGCTTCAGCAGATGATGCTACTTCTATAACTTCACCAAAACCTTTAGCTTCTTTTATAGCTTTCTTTGCCCATGTCCCTGTGTTTAAATAAGCAGCTTTGTGTTCAAGAAAATTATATGGTACCATACAAAACTCTAAACTTGCGCCACCACCAAGGAAAATCACCGAATATCCATCAGGAATATTAAGTAGTTCTTTAAAAAGCGAGATAGCTTCCTCTACAACCGGTTGGAAATCTTTTGAGCGGTGGCTAATTTCCATTAGAGAAAGACCAGAACCTTTGAAATCTAAAATAGCTTGTGCTGTGCTTTCAATTACTTCACGTGGAAGAATAGATGGTCCTGCATTAAAATTATGCTTTTTCATTTGAAGTTTGTTTTTGGTTTAACAATTATGTTATTTTTAGTCTT
>CAMTPH010000015.1 GCA_947074345.1 uncultured Bacteroides sp.
ATTTGTGGTTAGTGCCATCAGTTTTCTGAGACAGAAAACTGATGGCTTACTTTTTAATATTATGGAACAACAAATAAAAAAAAGGACTTCGATGGGTCCTGTGTATTATTATTGTATAGATATTAGAAATCCTTTCTCTGATTTATGATCAAAGAAAGGATTTCTAATTTGAGTATACTGCCTTTAACTATTTCACGTATTAAAGTCAGTGCTTATTATTTATTTGTTTTCTTTTTCTTCATATATAAGGGGTTAGATGGACAAGAAGAGGATGAAGTTTAGCAGGTAACGCATACCACATCTTTTACTGGGGAAAGAATTACTTATACCACTATTGGTAGATTTGTTACATAGTGTATAAAAAATGATGCAATGATGCAAAAATAGGGGTATATGAAACATTTGTTATATTTGAATTACAACCAAATAGCTATGTTTGCACATAAGATAGTTCAAAACTATTATCTTATTATTAACTTTAAAACTATTACAAATGTCGGAAAACAATTACCTACGAATCTACGTATTAGTTGTATGCGTGCTAATGGGGATTTCCTCCTTTGCCCAGCATACAACTATAAAGGGGAAGGTTGTGTCGGATGCCGATAACGAACCTATTATCGGAGCTACTATTGTTGAAAAAGGTACTAACAACGGAACTGTATCTGATTTGGATGGCAACTTTATTTTGAACCTAAACAGTTCTAAAAGTCAAATTGTGGTGTCGTATATAGGGTATATCACTCAAACCCTAAACACTGCTCCTAATTTACAGATATCATTATTAGAAGACTCACAAAACATTGAGGAGGTAATCGTTGTGGGCTATCAAACTCAGCGAAAAGTCGATTTGACAGGAGCAGTGTCTGTGGTTGATATGAAAAAACCAAGTAGCGAATCAAATCCAAATGTATTAAACTCATTGCAAGGCAAGGTAGCAGGTGTACAAATTAGCACTGATGCTGCTCCTGGAGGTGGTGGCACTTCGATAAGGATACGTGGCATGAGCACAATGAATGGAAACGATCCACTTTATGTAATTGACGGTGTACCCACAACAGAAAATCTTAATACTCTCAACTCTGGAGATATTGAATCAATTCAAGTACTAAAAGATGCTTCGTCGGCCTCAATATATGGCTCGCGCGCTGCAAACGGTGTTATTATTATAACTACTAAAAAGGGACGTGGAAACAAGATTTCTATTAACGTGGATATTAAAGGAAGTTACCAAACTGTGGCTAAGCAATTTGACATGTTAAATGCTCAACAATGGGGAGAAGCTTACTGGGCTGCAAATCTAAATGCAGGACTTAAACCTAGTCACCCTTTTTATGGTAATAGCGAAACACCTGTACTAAAAGAATACCTCGATAATGATTTAAAGGTTAAATCAACTAACACCAACTGGCAAGATGCTGTGTATAAAGCAGCTTGGACTCAAAACTACTCTGCAAGCGTAATGAATAGCAGTGATAAGGGTTCTATGATGTTCTCACTAAATTATGTCAATCAAGATGGTTTAATGAAACACAGTTACTTTAAACGTTACTCGGCACGTGTTAATTCATTGTATAACATCTCTAAATATGTAAAGGTAGGCGAAAACTTGATGATAGCAAAGTGGAATGACTTAGGTTACTCAACACAGACAGACCGAGGTATTCCTTATGGCGCTATGCGTCAACACCCAGCAATTCCTGTTAAAGATGCCGATGGTCTATTTACAAATCCTTTGATACTTGCTAACTCTGATATTGCTAATCCTGCACACGAATTATATAACGGACGTGATAATTCAAACGAGAGTTGGAGAATATTTGGTAATGCTTATTTAGAGATATTTCCAGTTAAAGGACTAAGCCTCAAAACAAACCTAGGTATTGAACATGTGCAATTCTTTAACCAAGCATTAAATCGAAAAATCCAAGAATCAGATAACAATTCTGTGACACGTGCTTACGGTCAAGGCGATACATGGACCTGGACAAACACCGCCAATTATAACCTTGACATTAAGAAACATCATTTGAATGTATTGTTGGGTACTGAAGCTATCTCTTACAAATATCAGGGACTATCTGCTTTCAGAAATGGATATATGTTCGAAGATGACCGTTACATGGTTATTGACGCAGGCGAAGGAACACAAACGAATGGAGGTGGCAAATCTACCTGGAAACTTTTTTCTCTGTTTGCTAAAGCCGACTATAACTGGAACGACAGATACTTACTTTCTGCTACCATTCGTAGGGATGCAACTTCTAGATTATATAAAGACCATAATACGGGGGTATTTCCTGCTTTCTCTGGTGCCTGGAGAATTTCGGAAGAAGGCTTCTTTGAAAACATTGAGTTCATCAGCAATTTAAAATTGAGACTTGGATGGGGACAGACCGGAAATTCGGCAATCAGCAACAACTACGCATATTACAGCACTTATAGATATGATATCGGGAATGGCGCCTATGACTTGAATGGTACAGGAAATAATACTTTAGCTGGAATTATTGTATCATCTAACGGTAATCGTAACCTAAAATGGGAAACTACAACACAGACTAACTTAGGTGTTGACTTGGGACTATTAGGCAATTCACTTAACATAAGCTTCGACTATTATATAAAGAATACTAAAGACATGCTTACCATTCCGCCGACTCTTTCGGTGGCAGGCGAAAATGCTTCGATGTGGACTAATACAGGGAGCATGAAGAATAAAGGATATGAATTAGTAATAGACTATAGAAGTCCTGAGTATGGTGATTTTTCATGGGGCGGAACAATGAGTTTATCGCATTATAAAAATGAAGTCGAAAAACTTAATAGCTTCGTTAAATTTATCGGAGGAGACTACCGCTTAATAGAAGGAGAGCCAATGGGTGTTTATTACGGTTATGTGGTAGATGGTATCTTTCAGAACGACGATGAGGTTCGCAATCATGCTATACAACAAGGTAAGGGTATCGGTAGATTAAAGTACAGAGATATCAATAGAGATGGATTGATAGACGAAAAAGATCAATGCATTATTGGTGATCCTAATCCTGACTTTTCAATTGGATTGAGTTTAGACTTTAAATATAAAAACTTTACCCTAAGCACTTTCTTTACCGGTGATTTTGGTTTTGACATATACAATACCACCAAGCGCCAACTAGACTTTATGACTTTTGGTGGAACCAGTACTAATCGTGGAACTTCTGTACTACAGGCTTGGACACCCGATAACACGAATACTGCTATACCTGCACTAACAGTAGTTGATAACAACAACGAAACAAGAATGTCGACCTACTTTGTAGAAGATGGTTCCTATTTGAAGATGAAGTATCTCAAACTGCGATACGACTTCGCACCAAAATTGATTAATAAGATTGGTATTAGCAATCTAGCTGTATTTGGACAAGTAGAAAACGTGTTTACAATAACAAATTATTCGGGCTTAGACCCAGAACTACCGATATCAGGCTATGGGGCACGCGTAGATGCTGCACCTTACCCTATTGCTAGAACCTTTTCGATGGGTATTAATTTGCAGTTTTAATCTAACCAATAATACACTGAAATATGAAATTCTATAATAAACTAATAGCTATATCTTTTCTGCTAGGGACTCTCACCTCTTGCACCGACTTTTTAGATGAAAGTCCGTATGGAGATTTTACTTCAGATCAAATAACAAATGAATCAATTGAAGGGCTTATGTCAGCAGCCTATGCCGGACTAGAAGGGCATTTCTTTGGTAATAATGAATCGTTTACAGCTCCTGTCTCCAACTGGGTATTCGATGTACGTTCAGACGACGCTTACAAAGGAGGGGGAGGTCTCTCTATGGAGGGTTCTATTCATCAGCTTGAGATCTCTAACCTCACAAGCGACAACCCTACTAGTGCGAATAAATGGAAGAACAACTATTATGCTATCTCGCGTATACATAAAGCAATGCAAGCAGTTAATGAATCATCTGTTTCCGGAAAGGAATCTTTCATTGCAGAACTTAAATTGCTAAGAGGCCATTTTTACTTTGACTTGATTCGTGTTTTTGAGCGTATCCCCTATTTTACTGAATATGCAGACCCTAATATGGTAAGTTCTACCGAATTTACACGCACACAGATCTTTGAATTTATAAAAGAAGACCTTCAATATGCTTGGGAGAATTTACCTGAAAGCCAAAGTCAAGTTGGACGATTTAACAAGTATGTTGCTGCTGCATATTTGACTAAGTTAAGTATAGAAACCGAAGATTGGAGAAGCGCAATAACTTATGCTGACTTTGTAATAAATAGCGGAAAGTATCAGCTTTATGATAACTATCTCGATATGTCCAAGATTGCTTTCAATAATCAAAAGGAGTCTGTAATGGCTATTCAGTTTTCTACAGCCAACAACAACGCTCATATCAATTGGGGCAATTTGCTCAATACCACCTATTCTGATGGTAACCTTTTTGGAAGTGGAGACGACTTCTTTGTAGGTAGCCAAAATTTAGTAAATGCTTTCAGGACCGACAATGATGGACTGCCTTATTTGGATGATTTTAACTCTGTGAATGTAAATGCATCTTATATGGGTAATGTAGACCCGCGTTTAGATTTCACAGTTGGACGAATCGGGATCCCTTTCAGAGGATACACCTACAATATGAATTGGTGCAGAGCCTATGATGTTTATGGCGAGTATTCGGGCAAGAAATGTATGATAGATCCCAACTCATCGGATATGGTACAAGGATTTCCATGGGGTGCATCAAGTTTGAATTACAGCATCATTCGCTATGCCGACGTTCTTTTATGGAAAGCAGAAGCTTTGATTGAATCGATTGAACAGCAAGACTTAGAGGGTGCCCGCATTCTAATAAATTCAGTACGCGACAAGACACGCCGCAGCATTGATCCATACTATACACCAGTAGAGCTTAACCCTATGATTACAAGTTATAAGATTGGTTTG
This sequence comes from uncultured Bacteroides sp., assembly GCA_947074345.1. Classification (GTDB taxonomy): domain Bacteria; phylum Bacteroidota; class Bacteroidia; order Bacteroidales; family Bacteroidaceae; genus Bacteroides. The sequence goes on from CAMTPH010000015.1 coordinate 4,957, forward strand.
TATGCAACAAGCGCTTGGACTCAGGCTTATGCTAGAAAAGCATTGCGAATGGAGAGACGCTTAGAGCTTGCTATGGAGGGACATCGTTGGTTTGACTTAGTGAGATGGGGAGAAGCGGTTAACATAATTAATAAATTTATGAGAGAAGAAGAAACGCTAAGACCCTACTATAAAGATGCAGAGATAAGCACAAACGAGATTTACCTTCCAATACCAAAGGATGAGGTAGACAACTCTGGTGGCTTATACGATTAATATTGAAAGATAACCTTTTTAATATAGTATAATAATGAATACACATATAAATAAATTATTACTGATAATATGCTTGCCCCTACTATTAGTAGCATGCAGCAATGTAGAATACACTCAAACCCCACTTGTTGAAAGTGTAAGCAATTTAGAGTATAAAATAGATGGAAGAAATGTTGTGCTTTCATGGACACTACCTCAATCCAATCAGCTAGTTGGAGTGAAGATTCAATGTAATAATGATGCTACTATCGATATTAACGAGTCGGTTAGCGAATACACTTTTGAACGAGTAGCATTGAATAAGGAATTAGCTTTTACTGTCAAACTGAAATATGTAGGTGGGATTGTGTCAACAGGATCAACAATACGCACTATTATAAACGGAGATGACTCTGCAAAATTTGGATATCTCATTGCTTACGAAGACGAATCCTTGATTGAGGACGACGATGAGCAAGCCTCTTTACAATGGTTCAAGAACGAATACTCAAACGGTGAGTTGATATCCCCCTCTATGCTTACAACTATTGATTTAGGTGAGTTCTGTGCTATTTGGGTTCATATAGATCGCGTGGGAATAGGTTTTGGCTGGCAAAATCTCCCAAAGACTATCGTATCTGAACAGGCTATTAACGCATTAAGCAATTACTACAAAGAGGGAGGTAATTTATTTCTTTCTAATCATGCAACACAGTTACTAGCACCTCTAGGACGTATTGCAGAGAATAGATCCCCAGGTATCTTTGGTGACGGCAATGGTGGAAGCGGAACAGATATTTGGACCATCAACGCAAATATTGGCCTAGAGTACGACCAACAAAATCACGCTATTTTCAACGGCCTAGAAAAGTCAAGCCAATATGAACATTCTACTTTTCCAATTATTGGCCCAGGCGATAGAGAAGATCATAACTGCATGTGGGATCTGAACTCTTATGGATATCCAGCACTATATCCTGATTTACAAAACGTTGTGCAAGCATTTCAAAAAGAAAATAGTGCGGTGGTATTGGCTACATGGGGACACGTAACGGATTGGTGTTGTGCCGGCATGATAGAATTTCAGCCAACTACTACCTACAAAGGCCGTTGTATAGCAATAGGTCTAGCGGCTTATGAATGGAATCAAAATAGTGGTGTTAATGCTTATCAGCACAATATTAAACTGATGACAGCTAATATTTTACGCTATTTAGAAGATTAATTTAAAACATTATAACAGATGTCAACTATAATAGAACGATGCATTGCAAAGTTAATAATTATGGGTGCTATGATTGTTTCAAGCGCTTTTACTTATACGACCTATGCTCAGTTAGTATCTCACTTCACTATGGATCTGCAAGATGGTAAAATTATTGATAAACAGACCGGAAATTCATTCTCTGTGATGGGTTGCTTAGAAGCAGAAGCCGTAGAAGGAATTGAAGGCACTTCATTGCGATTTGACGGATATTCATCTTTTGTGCCTGCAAAAATAAATATAGAGGCATTAGATAATCAAGAGCTGACCTTTTCATTGTGGTATGCAACTGAGACTTATCCAATGATGAATCCAGATTTAGCTAGCAATGAATTTACTTACATTGCAGGAAACTTAGACAATGATGCAAAAAGTGGTTTTGCTTTTTTACTAAGTAGTCAGGGAGATTATACTTTTGTTTTTTACTTGAGTGGATGGAGAGTTTCTTGTGCTGCCAATTCTAAGCTTTCTAAGTATCAATGGAATTATTTAGCTGCTGTTGTCGACATTCCTAATAAAGTGGTGAATCTATACAACAATAACAAATTAGTTGGTCAAACTCCATTGAATGTTGAAGGGAGTATTTCTTCAGGCAAAGAGGATTTTATGATCGGAAAATCATTTGCAGATATAAAGAGTGGTCCTTTTCTGCTGAACACAATAAATGGGATATTAGATGAAGTTAGAGTTTATAATAAAGCGTTGTCATTAGATGACTTAAACAAAGTGTTACCTGAAAATAGACCATCGCTCTACATTCCCGATAAACGTTTTGAGAATGACTTATTGCGTCCTAAATATCATGGTATGCCTGAAGCAGCGTGGACTAACGAACCTCACGGTTTGATTTATCACGAAGGGAAATACCACCTTTTCTTTCAGAAGAATGCAAATGGACCTTATTGGGGTAAATTACATTGGGGACATATCACTAGCGAAAATTTATACGACTGGAATGAGGAAAAAATAGTTTTGGCTCCATCTGAAGCTTATGACATGAAAGGATGTTGGTCGGGTTGCGTTTACATGGATTCTGAGATGACACAAGATTTGCCTTATATCTATTATACGGCAGTAGATAATGAGAAAGCGTCTATAGCCTCTGCTATTCCTAGTAGTCATGATTTGATAGATTGGGATAAAACAACTACTAATCCTATTATTTCACAGCGCCCATCAGGACTAAGTGATGACTTACGCGATCCATACATATTTAGTAATAACGGTGAGCATTATATGATAGTAGGTGCGAGCCATAATAATATTGGTGCAGCCACGCTTCATAAATACAACAAGACTTTAAAAACATGGAGCAATGATGGAACTGTTTTCTTTAAAGGAAACAACGCTGCAATTGCTGGTCGCTATTGGGAAATGCCTGTATGCGTGCCTATGAATGACGGGAAATGGCTCTTTTTGGTTACTCCTTTAGAAAGCAGACGCGGTGTGGAAACTTTATATTGGGTAGGCACCCTTAATGATGATGCTACTTTCAATCCACTACCTACATTTATAAATGAACCTAAAGAGGTAGATCTGGGTAATATTAGTGAACATGGTTATGGTATGCTATCGCCTTCCTTATGTAAGTTAGATGATAATAAATATGTTGCCGTAGGTATTGTTCCGGATAAGTTGAGTTCGGAATACAATCATTCCCTAGGCTGGGCACACACTTTTAGTCTACCTCGGGAGTTAACTATAGATAGTAATAATAATCTAATTCAAAAACCATATTCTAAGTTGAATGATTTAAGAAGTAATGTAAAATACAACTCCACGAACAATCAATTAGAAGGAAGTCAAAGCCTGAATCCTATATCTGGACGTTCTTTGGAACTATTGATAAATTTCAAAGTAGGCGATTCTGAAAAAGTTGGTTTTAAGATTTTTAAAACTGGGAATAGAGCAGTTGAGATCTACTACGAACATTCTTTAAATAAAATTTCTGTAGATGCACGTAATATTGATCGTTGGAAAAACGATGAAGGCTTTTTCAATGGTCTTTACGAAGCATACCTACCAGAGCGATTGACCAAAGGACACGATTGTAAGTTGAATGTCTTCGTAGATCACTCCATAATTGATATTTTTATAAATGACAAATGGGCCTTTTCGTTACGAGTATTCCCTACTGATGAGTTGGCAAATGATGTGGAGGTTTATAGTGAAGGAGGAGTGACAAGTTTTGACCAAATAAATGCTTGGGTATTAGATAAACAAAACAAAGACGTTGGTATCAATGAAACAACAAAAAAAAACGGTATTACACTGACGACGCTTGGCAACCAAATGATTTATGACAATGTAGAACCGGGAAGCGACATTTACATTCACACCGCTAGTGGGATTATGATTCATCAAGAGAAAGCGAGTGGTAGTAATGGTGTAATTAAGTTGTCAACTCCGAAAATGTATATTGTGACTGTTAAAAACACAGCTGGTGTATTTAGCCAGAAAATATTAAACAACGATTAACCTATTAAAATAAGAAAGCAAGTTATGAAAATAGTATATATTGATTTAGCAAAAGGTTTTAGGAACTTGGCAATAGCGGTTCTTACACTTGTGACAACTTCCTGTCAAGCTACTATTCCTCCTTTCGTAGTTAGACATTTAGGAAATGATCATGGTATAGTACAGCTTAAAACTAATAATAAACTCCTATTATTACCAATAGAAGAATCAGCACCAGAAGCTCGTGTTAATGTGATGCAGAATCAAAAAAATGTTTCTACACTTCACGTTAGATTAGCGGTTAACAATATTGATTATTATGTACCATTCGATTTATCTAACCTTGATATTCCTGCCTTAGCTATTAATGTGCAGAATGTTCCTGATTCTGCTTTGTGCTGGCGTTCATTTGAACTTGCAGATGAATTTGATACACAAAACCGCGAAAGCCATCGTCCAGTCTATCATTTTACACCACCTTATGGTTGGATGAACGATCCAAATGGTATGGTATACAAAGATGGTACTTACCATCTATTCTATCAATACAACCCTTATGGTTCAATGTGGGGTAATATGCATTGGGGACATGCCACAAGTCAGGATTTAGTAAGTTGGCAACATCAGCCAGTAGCTATTTCACCCGATGATTTAGGAGCTATTTTTAGTGGCTCATGTGTAGTGGATAAGAACAATACTGCTGGTTTTGGGAAAGATGCGATTGTAGCCTTGTACACTTCAGCAGGTGAACGTCAAACTCAGAGCTTAGCTTATAGCATAGATAATGGTAAGAGTTTTAGCAAATACGAAGGAAATCCTGTTTTAACATCAGAAGCACCTGATTTCAGAGACCCTAAGGTTATTTGGTATGAACCTACAGAAACATGGATCATGATTTTGGCTGTAGGCCAAGAGATGCAATTCTTTTCATCGGCCAATTTAAAAGATTGGACATATGAAAGCAGTTTCGGTGAAGGTCATGGTGCACATGGAGGAGTTTGGGAATGTCCAGATCTAATTGAAGTCCATATAGAGGGTTCCAATAACAAAGAGTGGGTATTGCTTTGCAATATCAATCCAGGAGGACCATTTGGTGGAAGCGCAACGCAGTATTTTATAGGTGATTTTAATGGAAAAGTATTTAATAATCATTCTCCTGAGCTCACCAAATGGATGGATTATGGTAAAGATCATTATGCTACTGTTACTTGGAGCAATGCACCAGACAATCGTCATATAGCAATTGCTTGGATGAGCAACTGGCAATATGCCAATCAAGTTCCTACCAAACAGTTTCGTAGTGCCAATTCTATCCCTCGTGATTTGAGTTTAGTAAATAAAGAAGGTAATCTGATATTGAAAAGCACTCCTTCTCCTGAACTTGAGATCTTAAGAGGAGAAGCTTCTAATAAGCGCTCATTTACTGTAAACAAAGATTATAACATTGACAAACTCCTAGATAATAACAAGGGCTTGTACGAGATTGTAATGACAATAAAGAATAAGGATGCCGAATTTATAGGTTTCCGTCTTTTCAATTCACAAGGCGAAGAGGTAGATTTCTGTTATAATCTGATTGAAGGCAATTTCAGTATGAATCGTGCAAACAGTGGAGATGTATCATTCAGTAAAGAGTTTCCTATTACAACAATTGCGCCTATAGGAAAAACCGATGAGATAACCTTACGCATCTTTGCAGACAAGTCGAGCCTAGAACTATTTATGAATGATGGCGAATACGTAATGACTAATTTAGTTTTCCCATCTACTCCATACAACCGAGCAAACTTCTACTCTAAAGGAGGTAATTATGAAGTAACTTCTTTCGATGTCTATTCACTCTAAATAAAATATAAAAATAATCATGAAATCAAATACATATACAATGCCCGAAACAAAAGTACAATATGTGAAACTTGTGCCGGTAATGTTATGCTTCTTTGCGATGGGCTTCGTAGATTTGGTAGGAATTGCTTCCAACTACGTACAAGCCGATTTAAATCTTAGTAACGCACAAGCTAATATATTTCCGTCCTTAGTATTCTTCTGGTTCTTGATTTTCTCTGTGCCTACAGGCATGTTAATGAACCGCATCGGAAGAAAAAAAACAGTACTACTAAGTTTATTAGTTACTTTTTTCTCTTTGTTATTGCCAATATTTGGTGATGGCTATGTGTTGATGCTAGTCGCTTTCTCATTGCTTGGTATAGGCAATGCACTAATGCAAACATCACTAAATCCATTATTGTCTAACATTGTTTCTGCTGATAAATTGGCAAGTAACTTGACTTTTGGACAGTTTGTCAAAGCTATCGCCTCTTTTTTGGCTCCTTACATATCTATGTGGGGTGCAACTCAAGCCATGCCATCAATGGGTCTAGGATGGAGAGTGCTTTTCCCTATTTATATGATTATTGCAATGATTGCTATATTGATGCTAAATGCTACCTCCATTGTAGAAGAGAAAGAGGAAGGCAAGCCATCTACTTTTACTCAATGTTTAGGACTTTTAGGCAAACCATTTGTGCTTCTTTCGTTTATCGGAATTATGTGTCATGTAGGTATCGATGTAGGTACCAATACCACCGCTCCTAAAATATTGATGGAACGTTTGGGCATGACTTTGGCCGAGGCTGGATTTGCAACAAGTCTTTATTTTATATTTCGTACCGTAGGATGTTTTGCGGGAACATTTATTTTGCAAAAAGCAGAAGCTAAAGTCTTTTTCGGAATTAGCGTAGCATGTATGCTCGCAGCCATGGTGGGACTATTTTGTTTCCAATCACTTATCTCAATTTACGTTTGCATTGCTTTGATTGGTTTTGGTAATTCAAATATTTTTCCAATTATCTTCTCACAAGCCTTATTAGCGATGCCTAATAAAAAGAATGAAGTATCTGGATTGATGATAATGGGTTTGTTTGGTGGTACAGTTTTCCCATTAGCTATGGGTGTAGCAAGTGATGCTATTGGACAAAATGGAGCAGTAGCCGTAATGACAATCGGTGTGGTATATTTACTTCTTTATATGTTTAAGATAAAGAAAGCGTGTTAATGTAATTAATTAAAATGAGTTTAACTGAATTAAATTAAATACTATGAGTACAGTTATCGTAGGAATGGGTGAAGCGCTATGGGATGTGCTGCCCGCAGGAAAAAAAATAGGTGGAGCACCAGCCAACTTTGCTTACCATGTTTCTCAATTTGGTTTTGACGGTTGTGCTGTGAGTGCAATAAGCAAGGATGCATTAGGCGATGAAATCGTAGAAACTTTCGATAAAGTGAATCTTCGTTACTCGTTACCTCGTGTAGATTATCCTACAGGAACCGTGCAGGTTACTTTAGATGAGCAAGGTGTACCTTGTTACGACATCAAACGAGATGTAGCTTGGGATAATATTCCATTTACAGAAGAGTTGAAACGTCTTGCTCTTCGTACTCGTGCTGTTTGTTTTGGATCGCTTGCACAAAGAAATGAAGTAAGCCGCGCTACAATAGCTCGTTTTGTTGATACTGTGCCCGAAGCAGAAGGTCAACTGAAGATTTTCGATATCAATCTTCGTCAAAACTTCTATTCTAAAGAGGTTATTGAAGAATCTCTGCAACGTTGCAATGTTTTAAAAATTAACGATGAAGAGTTAGTTGTTATCAGTAGATTATTTGGTTATCCCGGTATAGATTTGCAAGATAAATGTTGGATTCTCCTAGCGAAATATAATTTGAAGATGTTAATACTTACGTGTGGAACCAACGGCAGCTATGTGTTTACCCCTGGTGTTGTTTCTTTTCAAAACACACCTAAAGTTCCTGTAGCCGATACAGTTGGAGCAGGTGATTCATTTACGGCAACGTTTTGTGCATCATTGCTTAAAGGCAAATCAATTCCCGAAGCTCATAAATTGGCAGTAGAGGTATCAGCCTATGTTTGCACACAAAAAGGTGCAATGCCTCAAATGCCGGAATCTCTATTGAAAAGACTCGCTTAATCAATATTGTCTTGTGTCATGAATTTAAAAACCACTCACTATGATATTTCCAATTGTCATAGTAGGTGGTTTTTTAATATAGCTTTTATGATGATTAAAAATGTGATATATCTAAAAATACTACCTATATTTGTATGCAAACCTAAATAACACTTTTTTTTAACACATACGTTTTCCAAATAATTATCGGCTTTTACTATGAGACACTATATATTCATTATATTTATTCTTCTAGCTTTTACTTCATGCCAAAAAAAAACAACTCAATTTATTATCGCAGTATCACAGTGTAGCGATGATGAATGGCGACATAAAATGAATGAAGAGATATTGCGAGAAGCACTATTTTACGATGGTGTACAAGTCGAAATTCGCACGGCCAATGACGATAGTCGCAAACAAATCGATGATATTCGTTCTTTTATGCAACTTGGAGTCGATTTAATTATTATATCGCCCAATGAAGGTGCAAAGATGACTCCCATAGTAGAAGAAGTTTATGACAGTGGAATTCCAGTTATTGTTGTCGATCGCAAAATCCTATCAGATAAATATACCGCTTATATAGGCGCTGATAATTATGAAATCGGGAAATCAGTTGGTAATTATATTGCAACAATACTTAACGGTAAAGGTAGAATAGCAGAAATATCCGGACTAAAAAGTTCTACCCCTGCCATAGATAGACATCAAGGATTTATCAGCGCTATAAGTAAGCATCCACAGTTAGAGTTAGTATGCAGTAAGGATGCAGGTTGGTTGCGCGAACCAGCACGCATGTTAATGGACTCTATTTTGATGCATTACTCGAATATTGATCTAATTTATGCCCACAATGATCGCATGGCTGCTGGTGCATATCAAGCGGCTAGAGATGCGGGGTGCGATCGTTTTCTACGTTTCATTGGGATAGATGCATTACATGGAGAGGGATATGGACTTGAAATGGTGCTCGACAGTGTGCTTACAGCAACCTTTATTTATCCTACAGGTGGCGATAAAGTGATTCAGACAGCTATGAACATACTCCAGCAATTGCCTTATGACCGCGAAACGATTCTGACTACTGCTGTTGTGGATGGAACTAATGCTCGTGTAATGGATTTACAGACAAATCAAATTAGTGCGCTCGATGAAAAGATTAGTACTTTGAACGGACGTATCGACTCGTATTTAATTCGCTTTTCTAACCAACAATTAGTGCTATATGGAAGTTTTGTTATTCTCTTATTAGCAACAGGGCTACTGCTTGTTGTATATAATTCGTTGCGATCGAAAAACAGATTAAACACAGAGTTATCTAAACAGAAGAAGCAACTTGAACAACAGCGTGACCAACTATTGAATCTTTCAAATCAATTGGAAGAAGCTACCCATGCTAAATTGATGTTTTTTACCAATATCTCACACGACTTCCGTACTCCATTGACCCTTATAGCAGACCCAATAGAGCAACTACTTACAGATAAGAGTTTAACATCACAGCAAAATAAAACATTAGAATTGATGCAACGTAATGTAAAGATATTGCTTCGATTAGTCAATCAGATTTTAGAGTTTAGATCATACGAGAACGGCAAAGCTCAATTACAGCCTACTCCATCAAACATTCTAGAATGTTTTGAAAACTGGAATGAATCGTTTCAAGAGCCTGCCCGCAAAAAACATATTCATTTTTCTTTCGATGCTATGCCCGATACAGATTATCGAACATACGTTGATGTAGAAAAGTTAGAGCGAATTTATTTTAATTTGCTAGGCAATGCATTTAAGTTTACTCCAGAGAACGGTCGTGTAGATGTAAGACTCTCCAAGACAGTCGAAGAGAATTTCCGTTTTACCATTGCAAATAGCGGAAGTCTAATTTCCGCCGAACATATTCAGAACATCTTCAACCGCTTTTATAAAATAGATACTCATCACTCTGGTTCAGGCATTGGCTTAGCATTAGTCAAGGCATTTGTCGAACTTCACGGAGGTAAAATATCAGTTGAAAGCAATGAAACTGTGGGAACTATCTTCATCGTTGATATTCCTTTGAGAAAGATAGCAGAAGATACTGTTCTACCTATTCAATACAAAGTGTCATCTTCAGTAGAGACTGAAGATCAAGCCAAGTACGAGAATGAAGAATATGATCCAACCAAAAAAAGTGTGTTAGTTATCGATGATAACGCAGATATTCGTTCTTATATTCACTCATTGTTGCAAAACGAATATACCGTTTTAGAAGCGTCCGATGGTATGTCGGGCATTCGTAAAGCAATGAAATATGTTCCCGATATAATTATTTCAGACATAATGATGCCTGGTATCGATGGAGTAGAATGTTGCCGTAGGCTAAAAGGTGAAGTCCAGACATGCCACATCCCCGTAATTTTACTTACTGCTTGTTCACTAGATGAACAACGAATTCAAGGTTATGATGGAGGAGCCGACTCATATATATCGAAGCCATTTAATTCGCAATTACTGTTGGCACGTATCCGCAACTTAATAGAATCAAATCAGCGAATGAAACAATCACTAGGAGACAATCATCTTTTAGTGAAAGAGGATATATGCGATATGGATAAAGATTTTGTGGGCAAATTCAAAGAACTTGTCGAACAAAATATAGCTGATGCTACCCTAAATGTTGAGGATTTAGGGCGTGAAATGGGAATGAGTCGTGTGCAACTTTATCGCAAGCTCAAATCACTCACCAACTATTCACCCAATGAATTATTGCGTATTGCCCGATTAACTAAAGCAGCTTCACTGCTAGCAGCAACCGAAAAATCAGTTTCAGAAGTGGCCTATGAGGTGGGATTTTCATCACCTTCCTACTTCACTAAATGTTACAAAGAGCATTTTGGTGAGACTCCAACTAGTCGTTTAAAGATAAAGAATAGTATCTAGCGAACTACAGCAAATATTGCTTGTCAATGGAGTTTAAAACAACTATCCATAAAAACACACTTAACAACAGTCTACTGTATCAAAATAGCAGTTTAAAGTGACATATATGCCAGATTATAGTACATAGAAATACCACATAGGTTTCCTTTTGAACTATTTTTTGCTATACTCGTATCATTTTATGAAATATGATATAGCTAATTTGACCAATATAAAACGTATATTTGCAGAGTTCAAAGAGATTTCTTTGCACATATATAATGAACAGACAAGGTAACTAACTGAAAACAAAAGGTTTCAACTTCAACTTAATTCAGTTTATCTTTGTCAATGTATTTCCAAAACTACTTAATTAAGATGGTACAACCCGAATTAATAAAACGCCGCGATAAGATTCGTTGGCTTATGGATCAGCAAAACATTGATGCAGCATTAATAGCATGTAATATCAATCTTCTTTATACTTATGGTCAGATAATCAGTGGTTATCTATACTTACCATTAAATTCTCCAGCGCGTATATTCGTAAAACGTCCTAACAATATAAAAGGTGAGTTCGTATTTAGCATTCGCAAACCTGAGCAAATCGTAGAAATATTGCAAGAACAAGGATTGCCAATGCCTCAAAAGCTAATGTTAGAAGCAGACGAGCTAACCTTTACAGAGTACACTCGCTTAGCAAATCTATTCCCTGAATCAGAAGTTGTCAATGGCACTCCTATCATTCGTCAAGCACGTAGTATTAAGACTCCATTAGAGATTGAGATGTTCCGTCGTTCAGGTATTGCACACGATAAAGCATATAGCCAAATCCCATCTGTGTATCGTTCAGGAATGACTGATAGAGAATTCTCTATCGAGATAGAACGATTGATGCGTTTAGAGGGTAACTTAGGTGTATTCCGTGTATTTGGACAAAGCATGGAAATATTTATGGGAAGTGTTTTATCAGGTGATAATGCTGCTTATCCTTCTCCATTCGATTTTGCTTTAGGTGGTCAAGGTAACTCTAACCTGCCGGGTGGAGCCAACAATAAGCCTATGCAAGAAGGAAATACAGTAATGGTTGACATGGGTGGTAACTTCAATGGTTACATGAGCGATATGAGTCGTGTGTTCTCTATCGGCAAAACAACCGAAGAAGCATATGCAGCACATCAATTATGTATTGATATACAGAATGAAGTAATCAACTTAGCTAAACCGGGAGCTGTTTGCGAAGATTTATACAACACAGCTATCGAGATGGTTAAAAAGGCCGGATATGCTGATAAGTTTATGGGAATTCACCAACAAGCTCGTTTCATTGGTCACGGTGTAGGACTAGAAATCAATGAGATGCCTGTTATCGCTCCACGAATGAAACAAGAGTTAGAGCCAGGTATGGTATTTGCTCTAGAACCCAAAATAGTATTGCCAGGTGTTGGTCCTGTAGGTATTGAAAATACCTGGGCTGTTACTGCCGAGGGAGTAGACAAACTAACCAACTGCGAAGAATCGATTATCGAACTACAAGCATAAAACAAGAAAGGTTGCCTATCAAATGATAGTGCAACCTTTTCTTTTATCTTATTTCGGCAATTTCAATCCATACTTCTCTGCTTTCATGAGCATATACTCATACGCAGCATCATATTCATTCGGAATTACTCCATCAAGAATGGCATCTTTTATAGAACTCTTCAACTGCCCTACCTCTCTACAAGGTGCAATTTTAAAGATTTCCATTATCTCATCACCACTGATAGGAGGTTGAAAATTACGCACTCTATCTTTCTCTTCAATATCTTTTAGTTTTTGACGTACCAATGCGAAGTTATTCAAGAAGCGTTGTTTGCGTTCTGTATTCTTAGAGGTAATATCTGCTTCGCAGAGCGTCATCAAGTCATCAATCTCATCGCCTGCCTCGAATAACAATCGGCGAACTGCCGAGTCAGTAACGATATCATCAGCAATTACAATAGGACGCATGTGTAATCCCACCATCTTTTGTACAAACTTCATCTTCTCATTCATCGGAAGTTTCATTCGTCTGAAGATATTTGGAATCATCTTCTCGCCTATGAAATTATGATTGTGGAAAGTCCAACCAATCTTAGGTTCCCAACGTTTAGTAGCAGGCTTGGCGATATCGTGAAGCAAAGCACCCCAACGCAACCACAGATTATCAGTAGTTTTACTGATATTGTCTAATACTTCGAGTGTATGATAGAAGTTATCTTTATGTGCTCTACCGTTTCTGGTTTCAATACCTTGCATAGCTGCCAATTCAGGAAAGATAAGTTCCAATAAACCGCTACGTTCAAGGTCTATAAAACCTTTAGAAGGAATGGGCGAAAGAATAATCTTATTCAATTCATCAGCAATTCTCTCTCCCGAGATAATTTCTATACGTTCTTTATTACGACACAACGACTCAAATGTATCATCGTCAATGTAAAAGTTTAGTTGAGTAGCAAAACGAATGCAACGCATCATGCGCAACGGATCATCGCTAAAGGTGATGTCAGGATCAAGTGGAGTACGAATTGTTTTCTCTTTCATATCGGCCAATCCATTGAAAGGATCAACCAATTCGCCAAAACGATCTTTGTTTAAACAAACAGCCATTGCATTGATTGTAAAGTCACGACGATTTTGATCGTCCTCGAGCGTACCATCTTCCACAATGGGCTTACGTGAATCGCGTTGGTAAGATTCTTTGCGAGCACCAACAAACTCAACTTCTATATTGTGATACTTAACTTGTGCCGTACCAAAGTTTTTGAAAACAGATACATGAGCCCCTTTACCAAGTCTACGACCAAGTGCTTGAGCCATTTCAATACCACTACCTACAACCACCACATCGATATCTTTCGAAGGGCGTTCTAAAAACAAATCGCGCACATATCCGCCCACCACATAGCACTCAATACCAAGTTCGTCAGCAGTTTCGGATATTTGCTTAAATATCTTATCGCTAAATTTTTCTTTTAATTGTTCGCGAGTTAACTCTATCATAAACATTAATTATTAGAGCACCATTCTATCAAAACCTTTTCTATTGGTACTCTATTTAAATACAAAGGTACAATTTTTCAGGTTTAACAATCTACATAGCTATCCAATTTTATAGTATATTTGCCTCTAAGTTAAAACAGTAAACATATTAGCGATGAAAAGAGCAACCCTTATCGGAGTAAGTGCACTTACCTTATTATTATCATCTTGTGGTGATGGTGCAGAAAAAAAAGCCAATGAAAGACTCGAAGCAGCACGTGTTGCTTTTGCTCACGGTGATTATAACGATGCTAAAATACAACTTGATAGCATAAAGATATTGTTCCCTAAAGCTTTTGAAGCACGCCGACAAGGAATTGTACTAATGCAACAAGTCGAACTGAAAGAACAACAAGAAAGTCTGGTTTATCTCGACAGTATGATGCAAGCCAAACAAGAGCAGTTCGATGCAATAAAGAGTAAGTTCACATTCGAGAAGAACGAAGAATATCAACGCATTGGCAATTACTTTTGGCCAACACAAACCATCGAGAAAAGCCTTCATCGCAGTTTCCTTCGCTTTCAAGTAAACGAACAAGGAGTAATGACGATGACTTCGATATATTGTGGTCCAAGCTTTATTCATCACTTGGCTGTTAAAGTTATTGCACCCGATGGTACTTTCGCTGAAACACCTGCATCTAAAGACAGTTATGAAACTACCGACTTAGATGAAAAGATAGAAAAAGCCGATTTCAAGATGGGCGATGATGGTAACTTGATGAGCTTCTTATATCTTAATCGTGATAAAAAGATTAAAGTAGAGTATTTGGGAGGAAAGAAATATTCGTACCAGATGGCGCCTAACGACATGGCAGCTTTAACTAACATCTACGAATTAGCACAAATTCTGTCTGCTATCGATCACATCAAAAAAGAACAAGAAGAGGCTCAAATGAAAATTCAATTTATAGAGAAAAAGATGAGTGAACGAGAAGAAAAAGAGACTGCTCAATAAATAGCACAACTCGTTTATAAAACCCAAATAACAAAAGGCTGAGTTCCATGAATGGAACTCAGCCTTTTGCTTTATGCTACCTTTAAACTACGCTGCAACATTGAACAATAACACCTTTTAAATTGTTTTAACATAATACACTTAATCTTAATAAATATGAAAAAGAAACAACTACTCTTTTTGTTTTTAGCAATTGCTATGTCGTTATCAACTTATGCCAATTCAGGCATTTATTTAATGGGTACTTTTAATGGATGGGCTGCATCGCCCGAGTGGGAATTTGTAGATGAAGGAAATGGTATTTATACATTATCCGACAAAGAGATTTATCAAGAATTTAAAGTAGCTGATGCTACTTGGAGTGACTGTAATTTAGGAACAGTAGAAGGAGACATAATCGCTAAGTTAGGCGAGCCACTTAGTCTTTCCAATAATGGAGCTAATGCAGTTTGCACAACAATTTACAAATGCTCGAAAATAACATTAACCATGCCGGCCGAAGGCAGTCCAGCAATCTTATTAGAAGGTGAAGAACAACCCAGTTCGGGCATCTACATTCGTGGTGGAATGACTAATTGGGAAGCGCTACCCGAATGGGAATTTACAAATCAAGGCGGTGGATTGTACACAATGACTAATAAGACAATCACAGGCTCATTTAAAATTGCAGATAGCAGTTGGTCAACAATCAATTATGGAATAAATAGTAGTGAAACATTCGATATAAACAAAACTATCATATTAGCACTTGGAGGCAATAATATTAGTTTGGATAATGCCTTTATGTGTAGCAAAATCTCTTTTAGTATTAGAGAAGACGGATTAGTTACTCTCTATGTGGAAGGCGAGATGCAAAGTGCCGAAAAACCAACAGCTATGTATGTTATTGGTAATAATAATAATTGGGACTTTACTGATGATTCAGGCAAACTCTTACCTACCGAGAATGAGGATGAATACAAAGGAGAAGTAACCTTTAATACAGTTAGTCCTACTACATTAGCTTATTGGCGTATCTATGAAGGATTAGGTTCTGTTGGTTCATGGGGTAATCCTGGTGGAGCAAATATGACCGAACATACTGAATCGGGAACATTAGAGCGCAATAGCGAAGGATGCATCACCACCAATCCAGGCAAATACACTGTTACCTTCAATTTAGGTAGTGGACAATACAAAACAGAGCTAGTAGAAGGTGTAGGCATATCTGCAGATGAAGCAGATGAGTGTGCTTTCAGTCTAGTAGATGGCATCTTAACTCTAAGCAATAATAACCTTGCCGATATCTACTTGTATTCGCAAAATGGTGTGTTATTGGTTCAATATAAATCGGTGAATAAAGCAGATTTATCAACCATCAATCAAGGCATTTATATTATAAAGATTAAGGCCGCCAATAAAGAAAAATCATATAAACTAAAACTTTAGTTTTACTATAAATAACAAACAATCGTCCTAATCACTCTCGAAGGTATTGATTAGGACGATTGTTGTTTTTAATAGAGTTGCATACCACTATTAGAGCCATTGCTTCACTCTACGCTCAGACTCAGCCCACAATAATTCTTTCTTCGGATGATTGATATATTTATCTGAAAGTGCTTTCGTATGACCGCTTAGATTGAACGTACCCGTTTTACCTTCATTCTCTTTGTCGAGTAACAAGCGGATAGCCGTATCAGCACCTTCGCGTGGTTTACGAATGAAAGGACGAAACAGTACATCGGTAAGCGGATCGAACCATGCATGCATGGTTATGATAGGAGTAGAAACAATGCCCGGATCGGCAGCATTAAAGCATATACCGGTATCTTTGGTCAGTGCGCTCATCGATAAAGTGAACAGAAGCAATGCTAATTTGGTATTACTGTAAATTGCTATTCTCCAAAAAGCACCTTTGCGCCCTTTATCGAAGAAGTAAGGCAAATCAACACGACCAATAGCATATGTACACGAAACCATGCTAACTACACGAGTACCTTTGCCCATGAGTGGCAATAATTTGCGAGTCAGCAAATAGGGAGCCAAATAGTTTACAGCAACTGTTCTTTCTATCTGATCGTTCGTAATTTGCAGTTTCGTTTGCATGGTACCTGCATTATTCATCAATAAAGCAATTGGCTGTTGTTTCTCCAGTATCTTATCTGCCAACTCGGCAACAGACTGCATCGATGAAAGATCAGCTTGCATTAGCTCTATGTTTTTATTGCCGGTTGCTTCAATGATTTCATTTTTTACCTTCGTGCCTTTTTGTGTGGTATAGCAAACCATTATTATTGGATAACCAGCTTCGGCTACCGCACGAGTTATCTCTCTACCCATACCGCCATCAGCACCTGTTATCACCGCTATCCCTTTATTCATTCTTCGTTTAATATCTATCAATAATTATTTATTTTCCAACTCCGCTATTTCGTCTTGAAGATAGCGAGGCAAGACTTCGCCTTTAAGATGTTGATGGCAAGCCATATCAACGGTATACATACGTCCGATACAATAGTTGCTATGTTTACAAGAACAACGAGCATTATCTTCCTCTTTCATACGATTAACAAAAGCAGGCTCATTGAGCAAAGCTCGGCCCATTTGTACAGCATCAAAACCATCGTCAAGTACTTCATTTATCTTTTCGAGCGATACCAATCCACCAACGTAAACTAACTTAGCTTGTGGCAATGCCTCTCTAAATTTCAAAGCATCTTGCAAGAAGTAAGCTTCTTGAAAAGGAACTGTAGGAATCATCATTCTACCCGCCATCTTTACACCCAACTTCAGCCACCAACTAGTCATATAGTGTGTAAGCGTACGTATAGGCATTGCACCACGCATCACATACATAGGAGCTTTACTCACAAATCCGCCACTCAACACCAAAGCATGAGCACCTAGTTCGATGAGCTTCTTAGCCACTTCAAGCGACTCATCTATATCCATTCCTCCTTTAAATCCATCGCGCATATTCATCTTAACAAACACCGCCATATCATCGCCTGCAGCTTGCATCACCTCTTTCATTACCATCTCCATAAAGCGCATACGGTTTTGCAGCGAACCGCCAAACTCATCTTTGCGTTTGTTGGTATAAGGCGATAAGAATTGGCTAATCAAATAGCCATGTCCTGCATGAATTTCTACTGCATCGAACCCAGCTTCGCGTGCTAAGTTCACAGCGTTAGCAAACGATTTTGCCATTTCGGGTAGTTCCTCTTTCTTCATGCCACGCACCAAAGTAGGCGAATAGATATTAAACCCGGTTGATGCCGAGATAGGAGTTACACCACAAATGCTTTTATGCGACATATTGCCACAGTGCCCTAACTGAATGCTAGCTGCAGCGTCCGCATCGTGAATTGCATCAGTAAGTTCTTTCAATCCCGGTATTATCTCTGGACGCATCCATAGTTGGCGTTCAAATGATAATCCGCTTTGAGTAACCGATGCATAAGCAACAGTAGTCATACCCACACCACCAGCTGCCACCGATTGATGGTAATCAAATAACTTTCTTGATGGAGCATTGCCCGGACACATACTTTCGAAAGCTGCCGAACGAATGGTTCGATTGCGCAATGTCAATGGACCGATAGTAATAGGAGTAAATAGTTTCGAGTTTTTCATTAGATGTAGTATTGCTTGTTAGTTCTTAATATATAAAAGGAATAACCCTTTTGCGGTTGCCCACTTGGCTACCAAATTCTTTTTTATAGCTATGCCAAATAGCATTGGCACGAGGTACCAGATTGGCAAATGTCCACCAAAAGAATACCAAACCCGATAATGACCAAGTAAGTATAGCCCATCCTCCCCACTCTATCAGTTCGCCTAAATAGTTGGCCGAGGTAACATAACGATATAATCCTTTCTGTGGAAGATAGTGGTTTGTATCGCCCGGTTTACGCAAGTTACGAATCACATGATCGGAATGAATATTGATAAACATCCCTATCAAGAAGATACAGGTACCAATGATAAACTGAGGGGAATACAACCAAGCAACCGTATATAAATCGAAAGGTGCCAGATAGAACAACCAAACACCTTGCATATATCCATTTAAAATATTAAACACAACCCCCATCAATATAATAGTAATAGGCATTTTGCTATTGCCTTTCAACAAAAAAGGGAATACAAACGAGCGTTGAAAGTAGTGCAATTGGAAAAGTAAAAACATAGCCAGCACAGCAGGCATTGTTCGCCGCTCTGAATAATACCATAAAGCTAACATTACTATAAATACAGGAATTTCCATCAATATCCAAGCTAAACGGTTGTTGATTGCTAGTCCCCATACACTGGTGCGAAACATACCATATCCGGCTTTCACGAAATAGAGGGAGATAAAAACGACTAGAGCAATAAGACTCATTCCGCTTAGAAATAGATTAAATGTGTGTAAATCCATATTAGTAGTTTAATAATTTTGCCAAATTTATATAAAACTTAATTCCATGCCAAAGTTTTAAGCTAAAACATTGGCATGGTAACAGATACATTCTGCCCTGATATATTCTTTATATCAATCGCTTATATCCTTCAATCGTTGTATGCACCAACAATAGATAATGTGTATAGAAATTATTTCTTGCCAATGGGGTGGCAACGTTTTACCTCTGTGTTGGCAAAGTCTTGCCTATATATAGGCAAGAAAACAAATGCCATGTATATATAAACTGTTCTATATAAACATGGCATTCGAAAGAAACTATTTACTTATGGGACTATCGTTTATTTAATGGTATATATTCCCCTTCGACAAGTACGTTCTTATATGCAGGGCGAATGATGCGCTTGCCCGTGAAGGTTAGTTCTTCATTGCGATGGGCACACCAACCTACAATACGAGCCATTGCAAAGAGCGGTGTATAGATTTCTTGCGGAAGTCCAATCATCTCGTACACAAAACCCGAGTAGAAGTCGACATTGCTCGAAACAGTTTTACCATTATTCTTAACTTTGCCAAACATATCGATAGCACGCTCTTCGAGTAGCTCCAGAAAGGCAAACTCACGTTCTTTCTTTTTTTCTACTGCTAAGTCGCGAGCCAACTCTTTAAGCAACAATGCACGCGGATCTGAGATGGTATAAACGGCATGACCAATACCATAAATCAATCCGGTTTTATTATATACTTCTTTGTTGAGCATACGAGTAAAGTAAGTATCAATCTCAGCTACATCGGTCCAATCTTGGATATTCTCTTGCAGATGATGAAACATATCGACCACCTGAATATTGGCTCCACCATGCAACGGGCCTTTGAGCGACCCTATTCCGGCAGCTATAGCCGAATAGGTATCTGTTCCGGTAGATGAAGTAACGCGAACAGTAAAAGTTGAGTTATTACCACCGCCATGTTCGGCTTGCAGAACCAACAGTAAGTCGAGCGTACGGGCATCGAGTTCGGTATAGTCTTTTTTCAACATGAACAAGAAATTCTCGGCCAACGAGAGGTTCTCTTGCGGATGACGAATGTGAAGCGACCGACCAAAAGTAGCATGACGAAGCATATTGTATGCATAAGCTATAATGGTAGGAAATTTCGATATCAGATCAATACTTTGACGCATCAATGTATCTCTCGAAGTATCGTCGGCATTGGGATCAAAACGATACATTTCGAGCACACTACGAGCCAATATATTCATTATATCCGAACCTTCTAACTCGATGATATTCATCTTCGTTTTCTGTTCTAAAGGCATATTACTGTTTATCAGTTCGCAAAAGGCAGACAATTCATCGCGATCGGGCAGTTTGCCCGATAACAACAAATAGGCTATCTCTTCGAAACCGAATCGCTTCTCACTGATACTTGCGTGTACCAAATCTTCTAAATCGTATTGACGATAAAAGAGTTTACCGGGTATGGGTTTCAATCCACCCCCTGGCATACGTTCATAGCCAACTACATTGCCCACTTTGGTCAATCCAACTAATACTCCTGTTCCGTCTTCGTTGCGCAATCCGCGTTTCACATCGTATTTGCTAAATAATTCGTTGTCGAAACGAGCAGAGTTTTTCATCTCCTCAGATAACTTGTATATCAGATATTCTTTTTTCATGTAGTTAGCATTATCTATGTTTAATGATTGATTCTTTCTATCACATCGTGAGTAAACTCAATAGTTGAGAGTGAATGGCCTCTCGGCATAAAACGAGCTAAATCGTAAGTCGCACGCGAATCACGGAAACAGAGTTCGAGCGAACGAGATATCAAACTAGCAGCTTCACTCCAACCCATGTATTGAAGCATCATCACAGCCGATAGAATCAATGAACAAGGATTAGCTATATTCTTGCCAACTAGCGTAGGCGCCGTGCCATGTGTAGCTTCAAAAATAGCATGGCCAGTTATGTAGTTGATGTTTGCACCTGGAGCAATACCAATGCCACCCACCATAGCAGCCAATTGATCAGAGATGTAATCGCCATTTAAGTTAGGTGTTGCAATAACCGAGTACTCTTCGGGGCACAACAAGGTATTTTGCAAAAAGGCATCGGCTATGCAATCTTTGATAACTAATCGCTTAGAACTAATGGCTTCACCAAACTCACGTTCTGCCAACTCGTATCCCCAACGACGGAAACCACCTTCGGTGTATTTCATAATATTTCCTTTGTGAACGAGTGTAACAGATGGTAGATGATTGTCTACAGCATATTGGCAAGCTGCACGTACCAATCGTTCTGTTCCTTCGCGCGAAATAGGTTTAATGCCAAAAGCAGACGTTTCAGGGAAACGAATAGAGGTAACACCCATCTCGTCTTGCAAGAACTTACATAACTTTTTAGCCTCAGCGCTTCCAGCATCCCACTCAATACCCGCATAAATATCTTCTGTATTTTCACGGAACACAGTCATATTTACCTTTTCGGGAGCTAGTATAGGTGTGGTTATACCAAGATACCAACGAATAGGACGTAGACATACATAGAGGTCTAATATCTGGCGCAACGCTACATTGAGCGATCGCATACCTTCGCCTATTGGTGTTGTCAACGGACCCTTAATACCTATCGTATAGTATTTAAATTTCTCGATGGTTTCGTCAGGTAGCCATTCACCGGTTTGCTTGAAAGCATTCTCGCCGGCAAGTACCTCTTTCCATTTAATCTGTTTCTTGGTACCATACACTTTGCGCACAGCTGCATCAACAATAGATATCATCGATGGTGTTATCTCTTTTCCTACTCCATCACCGGTAATATAAGGAATAGTGGGTTGGTCGGGTATTATCAACCGACCATCAGCGTCTTTTGTTATTCTATTCATCTTTCTTGGCGTTTAGTGCAGAACCTGCGCGAAACCACGCTATCTGCTGTTCATTATAAGTATGTTGAACTTCAAAGCTCTCTTCATCTCCATTTTCATGTCGAACAATTACTTTCAAGTTTTTATCGGGTGCAAAGTCTGTTAGACCAACGACCGATAGTATATCTTTTTCGAGAATGCGTGTATAATCATCTTTATCGATAAATGTAATGGCAAGCATTCCTTGTTTCTTTAAATTGGTTTCGTGTATGCGTGCAAAACTTTTGGCCAATATTACTTTTACGTTCAAGAAGCGTGGCTCCATAGCTGCATGCTCGCGACTTGACCCTTCTCCATAATTATCTTCGGCTACTACGATAGATGATATGTTATCGGCTTTGTATTGCTTGGCAACAGACGACACGGTATCATAATCGTTGGTTAAGCGATTCCACACTTTGTTCATACGCCCATTGAAAGCATTGACTGCACCCATCAATAAGTTATCGGATATATTCTGTAAATGTCCACGAAAACGCAACCACGGTCCTGCCATCGAAATATGATCGGTAGTACACTTGCCTTGTGCCTTAACAAGCAAAGGCATGTTCAATAAATCTTTTCCATCCCAAGGCGCAAAAGGTTTTAGTAATTGTAATCGTTGCGATTCTGGATCAATCGTGATATCGACATCACTACCCGATGGAGATTGATATCCATCGATAGAGGTTACAAAACCATGTGCAGGTAACTCTTCACCAATTGGCTCGGCGAGTTTTACCTTCTCGCCTTCATAGGTCATCAACCGGTCTTTT
The DNA here is from genome assembly GCA_947074345.1 of uncultured Bacteroides sp. Taxonomy (GTDB): domain Bacteria; phylum Bacteroidota; class Bacteroidia; order Bacteroidales; family Bacteroidaceae; genus Bacteroides. The sequence continues at coordinate 27,869 of CAMTPH010000015.1, forward strand.
AATGGATTAAAACATAGATCTCCGGCAAGAGTAAATGCCATTACTATTTCGGGCGAAGCAACAAAAGCAAATGTATTGGGGTTGCCATCGGCTCGCTTGGCAAAGTTTCTATTGAAAGAAGTTACGATGGTGTTCTTTTTATCAGGTTCGTCTGTTATACGTTTCCATTGCCCAATACATGGTCCGCAAGCATTCGACATAATGGTGGCGCCTACTTGCTTAAAGAGGTTTATCATTCCATCTCTATCTGCTGTAGCACATATTTGCTCACTACCGGGATTGATAATCAATGATGCTACAGAAGCTACATCTTTTTCTAATGCCTGACGCGCAATGGAAGCGGCACGACTTAAGTCTTCGTATGACGAATTGGTACACGATCCTATCAACCCAACATCTACCTTTCGAGGATAACCGTTGAGCAATACCTTTTCGCAAAACTCTGAAATCGGTGTAGCGGCATCGGGAGTGAATGGACCATTAATATATGGTTCTAATTCTGACAGGTTAATCTCTATAACCATATCATAATACATATCGGGCGATTGAAGCACTTCATCATCTGCTACCAATTCGGTTATTAGCTCGTTGGCCATAGCGGCTACCTCTTGTCTACCGGTAGCTTTTAGATAATCGGCCATACGATTATCATAGGGGAAGATAGAAGTAGTAGCTCCTACTTCGGCACCCATGTTGCAGATTGTTGCTTTACCGGTAGCTGATATTGAAGAGGTTCCTTCGCCAAAGTATTCAAGGATGTAATTAGTGCCTCCTTTGACTGTCAACAATCCGGCTAGTTTCAATATCACATCTTTAGGACTAGCCCATCCGTTGAGCTCTCCTATTAAATGTACGCCCATAATTTTAGGCATCTTCAACTCCCACTCCATACCGGTCATCACATCTACCGCATCGGCTCCTCCTACACCTATTGCAATCATCCCCAATCCACCGGCATTGGGGGTATGCGAGTCGGTGCCAATCATCATCCCACCGGGGAATGCATAGTTCTCTAAAACAATTTGATGAATAATACCTGCTCCTGGTTTCCAAAAACCTATATCGTATCGAGATGATGCATCGCGAAGAAAATGATAAACTTCATCGTTTGTTTTCTCTGCTTCGGGCAAATCTATATCTGCGCCTTTGTATGCTCTTATCAAATGGTCGCAATGGACTGTGGATGGTACGGAAACTTGATCTTGACCTGAATTCATAAATTGTAGCAAGGCCATCTGCGCTGTTGCATCTTGCATTGCTACCCTATCGGGTTTGAAGTTGGCATAATCTTCGCCTCGTTCGTAATTCTGTAAATCGGCTTCGGAATATAAATGAGAATATAGAATCTTTTCGGTATAGGTTAGTGAACGTTTTAGTACTTTGTTTCGCACATTCTCAACTTTACTTTTATATAAAGTATAGAATGTTTTAATCATATCTAAGTCATAAATCATAGCATGTTGGTTTTTATATGTAAAGCATTGTATGGAACTAAACCCATACATAATACTAACAAGAGGAAAAATTAAAAGTTTAACAAACTGTAATAAATGATAGGATTAATAATGGGTGATGTACTTTTGTTTATTATTGAGTTTATAGCTAACAATAACCATTTACAACGATTAAAATGATGAGCGGTAAATCATTGAATATTCAATCTATCAAAGAACTAATGCAGCAAAAATCGCTGCTCGAGATGGAATATGAATATGAGAAAGAGGAGTTTTGTAAACAAACAGAAGCAGTTGGTATTGCTAAAAAAGTGAAACGTGGCATCTGCTGGAATCCTATCAGACTTGGTAGGAGCTACTACAACTCGCTCAATCAATTGGTTATCGAACTATCGAGAACGGAAGATTTAGATATAAACCACTCTTTTGAGTTTGGTAAACCGGTACGTTTCTTCGAACAACAATTCAATGGCGATATTAAACTACTTAGTTTTACCGCTATGGTTAACTATGCTGATGATGAGAGAATGGTGGTTACTTTGCCAAACACGCAAGCTCTAATAGAGGTTGAGGGAAAAGACAAATTGGGAGTGCAATTGTACTTTGATGAGACTTCTTACAAGAACATGTTTGAAGCTCTCGCTGATACCATCAAAGCTGAAAATAATCGATTGGCCGAACTGCGTGAAATCTTAATCGGTAAACAGGCTATTCAACAACGAGAACTTTATCCTATTCGATTTCCGTGGCTAAATACAAGTCAAGAGCAAGCGGTAAACAAAGTGCTATGCGCTAAGGATGTTGCTGTTGTGCATGGGCCGCCGGGAACAGGCAAAACTACGACATTGGTTGAAGCGATTTATGAAACATTACATCGTGAAAACCAAGTACTGGTTTGTGCACAGAGTAATACTGCCGTAGATTGGATTTCAGAGAAATTGGTTGATCGTGGTGTTCCGGTATTGCGCATTGGTAATCCTACTCGTGTGAATGACAAAATGTTATCGTTCACCTATGAGCGTCAGTTCGAGAATCATCCTGCTTATAGTGAGTTATGGGGTATACGAAAAGCGATACGCGATGCGGTGGGCTCATTGAGAAATAAAAGCCAATCTGAAAAAGAGAAAATAAGAAATCGATTGACCGACCTGCGCAACCGTGCTACCGAAATAGAGATTCGCATCAACGAAGATCTATTTGCCAATGCACGCGTGATAGCCTCAACATTGGTTAGCAGCAATCATCGGGTGTTGACAGGCAGACGCTTCTCTACTTTATTCATAGACGAAGCGGCGCAAGCACTAGAAGCGGCTTGCTGGATTGCCATTAGAAAAGCGGACCGTGTAATCTTTGCAGGCGATCATTGTCAATTGCCACCTACCATTAAATGTATTCGAGCTGCACGTGAAGGGTTGAGTGAAACGTTGATGGAGAAAACTAGCATACGAAAACCGGAAGCTGTTTCATTGCTCAACACGCAATATAGAATGCATAAAGACATCATGCAATTCTCATCGAACTGGTTTTATAACAACGAACTGAAAGCTGCACCCGAAGTTAGTTATCGTGGCATTCTCGATTATGATACATCAATCAATTGGATTGATACGAGCGAGATGGATTTCAAAGAGGAATACCTAAGTGATACATCGGGAAGAATAAACAAACAGGAGGCTGAACTGCTACTGAATGAGCTTGAACTATACATTAAGAAGATTGGGCACGACCGCATTATGGATGAGAAGATTGATTTTGGTTTGATATCTCCTTATAAAGCCCAAATACAATATATTCGCAACTTATTAAAGAAGAATAGTTTCTTCCGCCCCTATAGAAAACTAATCACCGTAAATACTGTGGATGGTTTTCAAGGACAAGAGAAAGATGTGATATTTATCAGTTTGGTGCGTGCCAACGAACATGGTCAAATTGGTTTCTTGAGTGATTTGCGAAGAATGAATGTAGCCATCACCCGTGCAAGAATGAAATTGGTGATTCTTGGCAATTGCGAAACATTGAGAAAACATACCTTCTATCGTGAACTGATAGAGTATATAGAAAGCATACAACTAGATTGAATATAAAGTAAAAAGGGTGATTTATCTATTACAAGATATATCACCCTTTTAAAATTATAGAAAACTAAGTAATTGCTTATTAGTTGTTTTCAGGACGAAGTTTGCGAACTGTCATCGCAGTTTGCCACATTTCGCTTTCACGAAGTTCGCGAAGTTCTTCTTCTAATTTCTCACGATAGTCAGTTTTAGAGTTGCTATCGATAGAGATTTGAGCTTCGTTTCCTGTTTTTACGCTATCGTAAAGTTGGTTCATAACTGGTTTGATAGCATCGTGGAAAGGACCCATCCAGTCTAAAGCACCACGTTGTGCTGTTGTAGAACAGTTTGCATACATCCAGTCCATACCGTTTTTAGCAAACAAAGGCATTAATGATTGAGTCAACTCTTCTACTGTTTCGTTGAAAGCTTCAGATGGAGTATGACCGTTTTCACGTAATACTTCGTATTGAGCCAACAATAAACCTTGAATAGCACCCATCAATGAACCACGTTCGCCTGTAAGGTCAGAGTATACTTCACGTTTGAAAGTAGTTTCGAACAAATAGCCTGAACCTACACCAATACCTAAAGCAACACATCTATCCCATGCACGACCAGTAGCATCTTGGAAGATAGCATAAGAAGAGTTCAAACCACGACCTTCTAGGAACATAGTACGCAATGAAGTACCTGAACCTTTAGGAGCAACCAAGATTACATCAACATCAGCTGGAGGAATAATACCTGTACGCTCTTTATAAGTCACAGCAAAACCATGAGAGAAGTAAAGAGCTTTACCTGGAGTTAAGTGTTTCTTTACAGTTGGCCACACTTCGATTTGAGCAGCATCTGAAAGAAGATATTGGATAATAGTACCACGTTGGCAAGCTTCTTCAATTTCAAATAAAGTTTCACCTGGCACCCAACCGTCTGCAACAGCCTTTTCCCAAGTTTTACCACCTTTACGTTGACCAACGATTACATTGAAACCATTGTCGCGTAGGTTCAAAGCTTGACCTGGACCTTGCACACCATAACCAATTACAGCGATTGTTTCGTCTTTCAATACTTCACGAGCTTTTTCCAATGGGAACTCTTCACGTGTTACAACGTTTTCTGTAACACCACCAAAATTCATTTGTGCCATCTTATTTTTATTTTTTAATGGTAGCTGTTGCTACCGGTTATCAATTAATTTATTCTTATTCAAATATTATCTTAGAACGACAAACAACTTCTTCGTCGTTCTTTTTAACTTCTAAATGATATTCATTGGGGTTGACTTCATTCATATAGAATGATAGTTCGTCTCCAAAGTAGCTTTCGGCTACATAAGCCATTTCAAATCTCTTAATACGTTTCGTCTTATAGATTTCAATAGGAAACAAATCAAGAATGTGCTCTATATAACGAATACTATTAACGTGACCATTGACATCGATGTCGCTATATTTGGCAATATGCTTAGCGATACACTCTTTATTTGTTACCTTAATACGCGATGGTTTATCAATAGGACATGGTTCGTCGCAGATGTAATCTACTATACTACCGCCATGCAAAGTTAATAAATCGGCTGGTTTTCGTGTATCAATATTGATCATAGCCCATACAGAACGAGCATAACCAATCTTTTTTCCCTCTTTATTGATGATTGCGAAGTTACGATCTGTAAAAAGTCGATAAACATTTTCAACCCATGTTTGAATTGAAAACTCTTCGTACTGATAAGGCATATCTTCTAACTCAATTGCTAAACGAGAAAGTACCCATGTATAGTTCTCTTCGTTTAAGTTAATCATACCAAACCCTCTATCGGTTGCATGAAAACCTGCACAATTAAGTAAGTGATTGCCTAAAACTCCCATAGTTAGTCGACCATTAAAGTCAACATGGAATGGTTCGGCTATAAAGTTATAAGTCCCTATTTTATTCTCAACACTCATTTCTTATTTCCATTTCTGCTTGATGTCTGGCTTCACGATCAGCCAAAAATTCATTTACACGTTCAAAACAACTGGTTGTTATAGCTACTCGTCCAGAACGAACAAACTGCAATACACAACCTAACGTACGTAAATCATTGTATAATGATGTAATATCTTCGCTGTTACCATTCTTCTCGACTATAGCGAAAACGGGATTTACCTCAACAATACGAGCATTATATTTACGAATTACTTTAGATGCTTCAGGTTCAGCCTGAAACTCAGGTATCGATACTTTGTATAATGCGATTTCATGATAATAGATTTCATCATCTACAAAGTAATGAGCTTGCAATACATCAATCTTCTTAACAATTTGCTTTACTACTTTATCGATAGTACTCTTATCAGTCCAAACTGTTATGGTATACTTATGTACACCCTTGATAGATGATGCAGAAACATTCAAACTCTCAATGTTTATCTGACGACGAGTAAATACAGCTGTTATTTGATTCAACAAACCGGCAATATTCTCGGAATGTACAATTAATGTATATAATGTTTTATCATTCATACTTACTAACGCTTTAAAGTTTAACACTCCAACAACATTTGATTTACAGATCCTCCCGGAGGAGTCATTGGCATTACGTTGCCTTCTTCGATAACACATGCTTCGAGTAAGAAAGGACCATCTGTTGCAAGCATCTCTTGGATTCCTGCTTTAAGTTCCTCGCGGTTGGTTACTCTTTTAGATGGTATATCGTAAGCATCTGCTATCTTCAAATAATCAGGATTCATCATCGGTGTGAATGAATATTTACGGTTAAAGAACATAGCTTGCCACTGACGAACATTGCCCAAGAAGTTATTATTAAGTAGTATAATCTTAACTGGAGCTTTTTGTTCCATAATGGTACCCAACTCTTGAATATTCATTTGTAAACCACCATCACCCATAAAAGAACAAACGGTGCGATCGGGTCTGCCAAAGGTTGCTCCAATAGCAGCAGGCAAACTGAATCCCATTGTACCTAAACCACCTGATGTAACGATACTACGATTCTTGGTATATTTAAAATATCTAGCTGCCATCATTTGATTTTGGCCTACATCAGTCACTAGTATTGCTTCATGATTGGTAGCATCGCTCACCGCTCTTACTACTTCGCCCATCGATAAAGTATCAGACAATGGGTTTAATTCGGGATTGATTACTTTTTCAAGTTCTACCTCCTCATAAGTTTTAAAGCTTTCAATCCAATCTGTATGTTTTTGAGGCTTTAGATGTTTAGCTACTTCAGCAAGTGTCTTTTTACAATCACCAAGTACAGCTACCTCTACCTTTATATTTTTATCTATCTCTGAAGGATCTATATCGAAATGTATCACTTTAGCTTGCGGAGCATAGGTAGCAACATTTCCTGTTACACGATCATCGAAACGCATTCCTACAGCTATCAACACATCGCATTTGTTTGTATTGACATTAGGACCTAAGTTGCCATGCATTCCTAACATTCCTTTATTCAAAGGATGATTAGAAGATAAAGCCGAAAGACCTAATAAGGTACAACCGGCAGGCATATCAGCCTTTTCAATAAAATCGCAAAGTTCTTGTTGTGCATTACCCAACTCAACACCTTGTCCAACTAACACCAAAGGACGCTCTGCATTGTTGATTAATTCAGCAGCAGCTAAAATACTATCGGCATCAGTATCAGGTACGGGAACATAACTACGTATATAATCAAGTTTAGTAGGAACATATGCAAACTTTTCAATTTGTGCGTTCTTAGCAAAATCTAAGACAACAGGTCCAGGGCGACCGCTACTTGCGATATAAAAAGCACGAGCAACAGCCCAAGCAACATCTTCTGCTCGTCTAATTTGGTAACTCCATTTAGTTATTGGCTGAGTAATACCCACTAAATCGACTTCTTGAAAAGCATCAGAACCTAAAAAGTTAACACCTACTTGACCCGCTATCACTACAACAGGAGTACTATCAATCATTGCATCGGCAATACCTGTTATTGTGTTTGTAGCTCCAGGACCACTAGTCACTAAACAAACACCGACATCGCCTGATGTACGAGCAAATCCTTGTGCCGCATGCACCGCTGCCTGTTCATGTCTAACCAATATATGATTTATCTTATCCAAGTGATCGTATAAAGCATCGAATGTAGGCATAATAGAACCACCCGGATAACCAAAAATGGTTTTCACATTATGATGTTCTAAAGAACGCATCAATGCTTCAGCACCTGTTATTAAGTCTTTACTCATTTATTTCCTTTCTCTAATTAGTGTCTTTATAAAATCAGATTGTTACTTATCTATATTGTATTAATCGATTATTCGAACCGCTCCCTTATCAGCAGAACTTACCATGCTAGCATATGCTTTTAAACTCTTTGGAACAAATCTATCACGAGTAACTTCACGCATAGGACGTGCAGCAAGTTCTTCATCTGTTAGTTTCACATTAATTGAACGGTTTGGAATATCAATTTCTATAATATCTCCATCTTGTATTTTACCGATATTGCCTCCGGCAGCAGCTTCAGGCGATATATGACCGATACTTAATCCAGAAGTACCACCACTGAAACGACCATCGGTAATCAATGCACACTCTTTTCCTAAATGGCGAGATTTAATATATGAAGTTGGATAAAGCATCTCTTGCATGCCAGGACCTCCTTTAGGACCTTCATGAGTGATTACTACAACATCACCGCTAACAACCTTACCACTTAAAATTCCATCGCATGCTGCTTCTTGTGAATCAAAAACTTTGGCAGGACCAGTAAATTTCCAAATACTTTCGTCTACACCGGCTGTTTTAACAACACATCCATCGAGAGCTATGTTTCCTTTTAAGATTGCTAAACCTCCGTCTTTACTATAAGCATGGTCGTAATCACGAATACAGCCTTCAGTTCTATCTTTATCAAGCTCTTTATAATAGGTATCTTGTGATCCAAGTTCCAAATTGAATTTACCTGCAGGAGCACTCAAATATTTATTGACAGCCTCCTCTTTAACGCTATCCAAAGTAATATCATATGCTTTCAAAGCGTCAGCTAAAGTCATTCCATCGACACGATTAACAGCCGTATTAAGCAATCCAGCTTTATTCAATTCGCTAAGAATAGACATAATACCACCGGCTCTATTTACATCTTGTATATGATATTTTTGTGTATTGGGAGCTACTTTACAGAGGCAAGGGCTTTTTCTAGATAATGCATCAATATCATCCATCGTAAAGTCTACACCCGCTTCGTGTGCTATTGCTAATAAATGGAGTACGGTATTTGTAGATCCACCCATTGCAATATCGAGAGTCATTGCATTCAAGAAAGACTCACGAGTAGCAATGCTACGAGGCAGTACACTTTCGTCGCCTTCTTCGTAATATTTATATGCGTTATTAACAATCAATTCAGCCGCATCTTCAAAAAGCTTACGGCGGTTCTCATGAGTAGCCACAATAGTACCATTACCTGGTAAAGCTAAACCTATAGCTTCATTCAAACAGTTCATAGAGTTGGCAGTAAACATACCAGAGCAACTACCGCAAGTAGGACAAGCGCTACGTTCAATCTTTTCTACTTCAGCATCACTTACACTAGCATCAGCAGCTGTAATCATGGCATCAATCAAATCAAGGTGCTTTCCATTCAATTCACCAGCTTCCATTGGACCCCCTGATACAAATACAGCAGGGATATTCAAACGCATAGCAGCCATCAACATTCCAGGAGTAATTTTATCACAATTACTAATACATACCATCGCATCGGCTTTGTGTGCATTTACCATATACTCAACACTATCAGCAATGATATCACGTGATGGTAAAGAATAAAGCATCCCATCATGTCCCATAGCTATACCATCATCGATGGCAATTGTGTTGAATTCAGCGGCAAAACAACCACGTTTTTCTATTTCTACTTTTACTTGTTGCCCGATATTGTGCAAATGCACATGCCCCGGAACAAATTGAGTAAATGAGTTTACAATAGCTATAATTGGTTTTCCGTTTTGTTCCTTTTTCATACCATTGGCTGCCCACAATGCACGAGCACCAGCCATGCGTCGGCCTTGAGTACTAAATGAACTACGTAATTGCTTTTTCATAATTATATTATCTGTTTAAAACTCAAAAGCCTTTCTCACGCATATGTGAGAAAGGCTTCTAAATTTTGTTCTTTATAGGGTATGAATACATACAACAACCTTTCTCACACTTTTGATGCGACCACCACGAGGCGAATAATATGCAGAATAGAGAGGTTAATTGAAGTATGATTATTCATATACTGTTGTTTTATATTATTATGATGCAAAGGTAAACGGTTTTTTATTATATCCAAACAAATTGAATAAAAAAAGAAGTCATTCATTATTAATTGTAAGATAAAACCACGTGAAAACATTATTATTATCACATTATAGTTGTATCTGTAATTAATCTACATATATAATAAGGTAAAAGTTACAATATAAAAGATTTGGCTATTAATCAGTATTATTTGTACATTCCATATGTTGTACGTAGAACTTGAAACTCTGTACGACGATTGATAGCATTACATATCTCTTGTTGATCTTCAGGAAGAGACAGAATGAATTCTTCAGTCAGCACATCTCCTAATTTTAAGAAAGGAGCTTGCCGTAAAGTAGATTTATTAGCCACCTTAGGTTTTTGCTCTCCATATCCTTTAGCAGAGAGTCGATCAGTAGCTATTCCTCCTTTTATTAAGTAGTTAACAACAGATTCTGCACGACGTTGAGAAAGTCTCTCATTGTAATCATCATTCCCTTTATAGTCACAATGAGCAGCTAACTCAATTGTTACATTGGGATTATCATTCAACAATTGAATTAAATTATCGAGAGCAGTAGTTGATTCAGGAGTTAAATCGGCTCTATCAAATTCATAGAATATATTTTCAATAAGTACAGGTCGAGTAATAGAAGCCAAAGGAAACTCAACTTCATACGTACGATCTGCTTCTACCATTTCAGATACTAGTTCTTGTTTATTATTGAGGTAACCGCGACAAGATGCAAGCATTACAAATCGTTGTCCTGGGGCAATACGCTGAGAAAAAGAGCCATCGCGCTTTACATTTACCTTTGTATAAGTTCCATCATCGCCAACCAAAGTCACCACAGCATCAGGAAGCGCATCTCCCTCTTTATCATAAACCCATCCCGTTACTGTATGGTTAATATCAGGCAATTCAAAACTGAATATATGGTCCCATCCACGTGCATCACCTCTATTAGAAGAGAAGAAACCACGAAAAGGTGCTTTAGGTTCGAAAGTCATTCCAAATTCATCAGATGCTGAGTTTAATGGAACACCCATGTTTTGCACAATCCACTTTCCTCTTACCGAATCCATCTTCGCAGAAAAGAGATCTAATCCACCCATTCCCGGATGACCATTTGAAGAGAAATAAAGCGTACCATCAGGACCAAATGTAGGAAACATTTCATCGCCTGCAGAGTTGATTTCAGGCCCTAAGTTATCAACATAACCAAAGCCATCTTTCACCATATTAATACGCCATATATCTAAGCCGCCATAACCGCCAGGCATATCTGAAACAAAGTATAAGAAATCTCCAGCAGGAGACATAGCAGGATGTGCTACTGATGATAACGTATCATTAATAATAGCACACTTAGTTGGTGCGCCCCATGCGGCACCAGCACGAGCAGAACTATAAATCTCAGCATATACAGGAGTTTCTGGAGCTGTGCGACAACGAGTAAAATACATCGTTTTCCCATCGGCAGAAAAAGAGCAAGCACCATCTTCAAACTCACTATTCACATCCGATTCAATAGGCTCAGGTTTCAACCAATTTTTACGTTCATCGCGTTTTGATTGAAATATATCTGCGCTCTTCATCCCAGTAATTCCATTCAAGTCATTCCCCTTTGCCTCATTGCGAGTCGAAGTAAAATAGATAACATCTGAATCATCGCCTGCATACATAGGTGAATAATCAGAACGACGAGAAAAGAATATAGGCGCACGCTTCACCGTATATCGCGAAGGATTATCTTTGAGTTGCTGTGCAAGCTGACATGAGTACAATCCATTCAATGCCAACGTATCATCGGGCATAAACTCAAGATAAGTATTATATGTATTTACGGCTGTTTTATACTCGCCATTTTTTCGTTGACTTTCAGCCAAATAAAAGTAACTGATAGAATCAGGATAATTATAGCGAATGGCATTTTGATAAGCCCCTTTAGCACGTAGATTATAGTTAATCAGGCGATAACAAGTGGCCATTTTAAAGGCTGTTTGCCCTCTTAGCTTTCTATCTTTTGGCGGAATAGAAGCATAAGCTTTACGATAATGTTTAGCAGCATCAAAGTATTCACCGCGGGCAAAGCTCTGTTCTGCCTTCTTTAAACTCTTGCTTGCACCACATGAAGTAAGTAAAAGGATAATGAATATGTAAAGGATGTATTTTATGCGCATAATCGTTATAATATTAACTCAAAAAACACACATTTATTATAGATATCTATAAATTTAGAAGCTGTAAGTCATTGATATATTAAATATTTTTAACTAGCTTTGTAAAAATGAGTTTATTATGAAGCAAGAATCAGTTATTTCAAAATGCTTGGTAATAATTGTTTTATTAAGCATTTCCCACTTTAAGTGTTTGGCGCAAACAAACAATAAAGATTCATTCCAAGATACGACAATTATAAACAGTGTTGATATGACGCTTCTTTATAATTATTTAGAATCTGAATTTGATGTCAAACAGTATATTTTTGAAACATATACGCCTCAACAATCTACGTACACTAAACAGTTTTCTATCGAAAAGTTGCGATTACCTAAAATCAATCAACAGATTATATTTGATCAATCACCATTACATCGGGGTGAATTTAACACAGGAGGTATACTACATCAATTTAACCAAAGCAGCATATTATTAGGAAGCGGTACACGCACTAATTTAATAGGCTTAGGCGAAATCAATAATGCAACGATTAGTTATTATCACCAAGTAAACAATAGATTAGTTATTGGTGGATATGTAGGCGCAAGCACATTGCGCGCTCCACACCAATCAAGTGATCAATTTGAAGTAGGTTCTAATCTATCATATCTGATAACTAAAGGGGTGATTTTTCATGCATTTGGCAATTATAGTTTCGGAAAACCACATCCTGCACTTGGCACATTATATAGTACAAGTAGTTTTGGTGGGTATTTTGCAATCGATATGAGTGAGCGATTTGGTATGGGGTTTGGTGGACAAACTTATTATAACACAAGCACTAACAAATGGGAAGCTGCACCTATTATTATGCCTTACTTTAAGGTTAATGATAAAGTGTCCGTTCAATTAGATCTAGGCGGTATATTATTAGAATCGATTAAACAAATCATTCATAACAAACAAGTATCAAATATTAAAAATAATCCGAATAACGGAACCATCGCACCACCTAAAATGAATATACCAATCAGAGAACATTGGTAATACCATATAAGAAAGAATGCCTACTATAATTATAGTAGGCATTCTTTCTTATATTTAGTTTAATTTAATTATCAAACGGTTTACGGAATGTACAACCATTTTTCCATTCCGAACAACCAAAAGCTGTTTTTCCTTGGATGATAGTTCCTTTTCCACACAAAGGGCATGGTTGACCTACTGCGATAATAGGAGTCGAAACAGTTTCTGGTTTCTCCGCTTTCTTTTTAGGTGCAGCTTTGCGCGTACGTTTCTTCGGTTCTTTCTTTTCTTTTTCAGCTTCTGCCTTAGCAGCATCTTGAATAGTGATGCGGCGATTGGTATTATCTGAAAGTACACTAAACACTACATCTTGCACCATCTGCTTTAACTCTTCAAGAAACTGACGCGCATCATAGGTTTTCTTTTCAATCTCGCGAAGTTTCTTTTCCCAAATACCCGTTAGTTCAGCAG
>CAMTPH010000016.1 GCA_947074345.1 uncultured Bacteroides sp.
GTATTGAATGCCGGAAACATAACTCCAAAACCTACTCCCAACAAAAAGGATACCAAATAGAATACAATAATGCATGCAGTAACATCCCACATCATCACATAAGTACACCCTGTTAATAAGAAGAAGGCGAAAACAACGATGTAAAGCCCTGTTGAGATGACTTGTGTGATTTTACCTTTGTCAACTATTCGTCCTGCAAAGATACGTGATATTGCCATGCCGACTGCCATTAAGGTGAAGAAGAATCCGGTAGGAGCATCTATGCCCACTTCTTTGGCATATATGGCTACGTAGTTGGTAGTCATGCCATAGGGGATTGATAGCAATAATAAACTGAAACCAGCAGGAAGTCCTTTGATTAATATAAAGCGGTCGAGCGAAATAGGCTCTCGCCTTACGGGTGGTTTATAGGGCGTTTTAACAAAACTAGCAAAGATAAAGCCGATAATGCCTGCTGCAAGTGCACAACTGAAGATAACGGTATAGCCTACTCCGGCATCGTGCATGAATAACCCCGTCATTGGTCCGAAAGACATGGCCATATTGTTAGTTAATCCATAATATCCTAGTCCTTCGCCTCTACGAGAAGATGGCATAATGTCTATTACAACGGTGTTGCCACTCACGGTAACCGTTCCAAATGAGAGACCATGAATAATTCTGAATAGGATGAATAGTGTTAAAGTTCCTGCAAAAATATAACCGACAAAGATAAACGTGAATATGAAATAGGCTATGAGATAAAGAGGCTTACGTGCTAAAGTATCCAATAAATATCCAGAGAATGGACGAATACACAAGGCGGCAATGGTGTAACACGATAAGATGATACCGATGCTAAGGTGATTTACTTCGAATACTTCGGTCAAGTAAAATGGTAACACGGGTATTAAAAGCCAAAAGCCAAAATATAACATGAAATTGGCTATTAGCATACAGAAGTAATAGGGAGTAGCTAGTCTATCCTTCATGGGAGTTAATTATAAAAAAAGAGAGTTGATTATAACCGTTTGCTACGGTCAATGCTCAACTCTCACTTTTATTTAAAATATGAATAGTGCTTTAATAAGCAGCTTCAAACTCTTTTAAGAAACGCATATCATTTTCTGAGAACATACGTAAGTCTTTTACTTGATATTTCAGGTTAGTGATACGTTCGATACCCATACCCAATGCATATCCGCTATATACTTTGCTGTCAATACCGTTAAGCTCCAATACATTTGGATCAACCATACCGCAACCAAGAATCTCAACCCATCCAGTGTGTTTACAGAAAGGACAACCTTTTCCACCACAAATATTACAGCTGATATCCATTTCGGCACTAGGCTCAGTAAATGGGAAATATGAAGGGCGAAGACGAATCTTTGTTTCAGCACCAAACATCTCTTTAGCAAACAATAATAGTACTTGTTTTAAATCAGTGAATGATACATCTTTATCAATGTATAGTGCTTCTACTTGATGGAAGAAACAGTGTGCACGATAGCTGATAGCTTCGTTTCTATATACACGACCTGGACAAATGATACGGATAGGAGGTTTAGCAGTTTCCATCACACGGCTTTGTACAGAAGATGTGTGTGTGCGTAATACAACATCTGGATTTGCTTCAATGAAGAATGTATCTTGCATATCGCGAGCAGGATGCTCTGGCGCGAAGTTCAATGCAGAGAATACATGCCAGTCATCTTCAATCTCTGGACCTTCGGCAATGCTAAATCCTAAACGAGAAAATATATCAATGATTTCGTTCTTTACGATAGTAAGTGGATGACGTGTTCCCAATTTAACAGGATATGCAGAACGTGTCAAGTCTAAATCGCAAGTGGTATTGTCCTGACTAGCAAACTGCTCTTTCAAGCTATTGATTTTGTCTTGCGCTTTTGTTTTCAAGTCGTTCAGACGCATACCAACTTCTTTCTTTTGGTCGGCTGCTACATTACGAAAATCTGCCATTAAGTCATTAATGGCTCCTTTTTTGCTTAGATATTTAATGCGAAGAGCTTCCAATTCTTCTGCATTCGAAGCTTTAAGTGTATCAATCTCTTCAAGGAGATTATTAATCTTAGCTATCATATGGTAATTTATTATTATTATCGGATAAAATCAGTGCAAAGATAATTGTTTTATCTGATTAGACTTTTATCTGCCACTAGTTTTTTGAAAAACAGTCTTTTTTCAGTTGGGGAATAAGAATTGCAGTATGTCTTCGAAGACAATCATGTGATTATCTTCGTTTAAAACTTCATGACGCATACCTTCGTATGTTTTATCGGTAAAGTTGTGGTAACCTATTTTGTGCAATAGTTTGAATGTCTCTTTTAGACCAAGTGTTCCTCCTGTTACAGGATCTTCTTTGCCCGAAATACTCATGATAGGTAAATTGGGATTCTTACATTGATAATGCGTGGTGAGTCTTAATTCGCGAACGGCTTGAAACAAGGTTAATATGGATCGATTGGGATAGGCATATCCGCATAGTGGATCTGATTTATAGATAGCCAAGTTTGTTTTGCTAGAGCTTACCCATTCAATATCCTCGCCATTCATAGCCATCTTGCGAAGTAACATGCTATAATTGTGACCTCCCTTACACCAAATAATTATTTTGGCAATCAATATTCCAACGGGCGTAAAGGGATTGTAATAGACTGTTCCGCTTAAGATGAGTTTCTTTAATTTATCGTCATGTTTTTCTAGATAGCACCTTGCAAATACTGAACCTAATGAGTGTCCAAGCATAAAGAGAGGAAGAGAAGGGTGAAGCGAACATATGTATTGTGAAATCAAGTATTGATCGTCAACAATCTTTTGCCAACTATCCATATAACCTAGCGGATACTGTTTATTGATCGAAGCCCCATGTCCTCTATTATCTGAAACGATTACTGTAATATCATTATCGCATAAGTATTGGCAAAGTTCAAAGTAACGCTCTTTATGCTCTACTGAACCGTGTATGATTTGTAGCAAAGCTTTGGGTTGCGTTGCCTCGAATAATGCTACAGACAATTCTAATCCATCTGTAGCTTTAAGCTTTAGCGCGTTCATTTTTCTTTTTCTTTGTCCTCTTTATCGTCTTTGCATTTTGTAGGCGATAAATCGTCTACATCTTCTGATTGAGTTTTATTCTTTTTGACTGCAACTGCAACAAGAAAGATTAAAGAAATAGCAATAATGATAATGATAATAGCTTTCATGAATGGCATATTATTATACATTTAGAGTTAATATATAATGTATAACAAATATGTGGCGGTTTTGATTAACTATTAAAAAGCATAATGAAAGTTACACTAAAAGTTATAATCAAAAGTATAAAGCTGACTATAGCAATAATCATAGATGTGCTTATTCTTTCTTTTTGAGGAAGCCTTCTTTGAGTAATGTTTTTGTATATTTCCTGTTCTCTATATTTTATAAACTGTTTAATAGGTTGGTTATTATCACAAAATATAACGATAGAGTCTTCATCGAGCATTACCGGATCTATATAATTGATAATTAAAAAAGTGTTGACGTTGACATCGTTCCTAATGCTATTGCCTGATATACCTCCTAGAAAAATACCTATAGGTCCTGCTATTAATCCTCCAAGTGAAGCTTTACCATAAGCAAACTTAGTAGATTGAATGATTTCTGCGCTCGTTTTCTTCTCGATACTTACTATTTGTGAATTGTGTATGTCGAATTTTCCTGTACTTACACTTATTCTTATGCCATGTGTGTGTAATTCTATAATCGCTTTACCGCTTTCTAAATTGGGTAGTTTATTGGTCATTTCGTCATAAATCCCCGTTAATATAGAGCCTGGTTTAATTTTATCTACAATATTACCAATGCGTAAATCGGTTGCAAGTTTGGGCAATGAGTCATTGTTGGACAATTGGTCTGTTTCGTGCGTTCTTGCTACCTCTTCCTTCATTTTATTAATCCACCAAGCTAAAGCTTCTTTTTCAACCTCAACTTGTAATCCATTTTGTTCTTTCATGTTTTTGCTATTAATATCTACCGTTTGTAAGGGTGATACAGTCATAGCAGCAATCCTATGGACTTCATCAATTGTATAGGTACCTATACATTGCTGTTTGATGAAAGAATCGTATTGTTTTTTATTTTCGAATATAATGATTTGAACCAACCATTGAGGATTATCAGTTTGTAACAGAAATTTCTCTTTTCGGTCGGGTAAAGATACCTCTAAGAACGGATATTTAACTTTCAATGACGCTTTATTCATGATTTAGGTTCGATTTAATGCCTTCTGTTTGGCTCTTATTACAAATATAAAGAATATTTTGTAATAATGTGAGTTAAACGTTCTATCTTAAATAATTAAATTGAGAGATAAAAGTTTGAACTTGATAAAAATATTTTGATTAACCAATCTCGAAAAGGCTTATCCTAATTAGGTTGTCTAGTGGACAAAACAAAGAGTTGCTCTATTATAGAGAGCTTGCTTCAAATCCTTCAATTCTACTTCTCGATGAACCTCTACCTTCTATTGATTGGCAGATGAGAGAATCATTACAAGATGAAAACAATTGAAAGCTCATGATATATATGCTGTGTTGACTTCCTAAATGCAATTGATGGCACTTAACTTGTTTAGAGATAACGGTATAGCCGTCTTTAAAAGTGTTGGGTGCGATTTGCATTAAGAAATTATTATTGTTGAGTGAAAATCGCTTGTCGCGCTATTCGGTTAATGATGCTTTAGAGAATAAGAAAATATGCGTTGGCGAGTGCTCAGATTGTACTACTGAAAGTAGTTGTGAGAAATAATTCATCTCTTTGGGCTACGATAATGTATCGTGTAGCACGATTATTTTTGATCATTCTTATTCATAACTTCCAATAAATCATATATATTTAAAGTCTAAATATATATAGTTATGATACATCTGTCTACTCGCAACTTGTTTGTTATCTTTCTGTTATCCCTTATTTCTGTTAACTCATATGCAGATATACCTGCTGGTTACTATTATTTTGCAAATAAGAAGAAAGGGACTGAACTCAAAACTTCATTGAGTGTGATTTCTTACCCTGTATTTGTTTATAGTTATGGGGGAGGTGCTGATAGAACATGGGAGGGATTCTTCCAAACCGATCAGTTAGAAGGAGGGTTGGTATATGATATGTACTCTTCTGAAAAGAGATATTTCGATGGTTTCTCGGCGGTTGCGGGAATGAA
This sequence comes from uncultured Bacteroides sp., assembly GCA_947074345.1. Lineage (GTDB taxonomy): Bacteria > Bacteroidota > Bacteroidia > Bacteroidales > Bacteroidaceae > Bacteroides. The sequence goes on from CAMTPH010000016.1 coordinate 5,204, forward strand.
CATTGAACACTCTTTGCCTAAAAGCTGGTGGGGAGGTATTGAAAATAGTGCATACAAAGATTTATTTCATCTTTATCCTTCGGATGCAGCAGCCAATAATGTGAAGAGTAATCTTCCATTGGGTGAAGTTACCGGCACCGCTACTTTCAATAATGGTGTGTCTAAAATAGGCAAGAATGGATATGGCAGTGCATATGCGGGCAATTGTTTTGAGCCGGCCGATGAATTTAAGGGTGATTTTGCTCGTTCTTATTTTTATGTGTCTACTATCTATCAAGATTTAGCTGATAAGTGGAATTCGCCTATGATGGATAATAATATATATCCGGTGTGGCAACCATGGGCTATTCAACTTCTGTTGAAATGGCATTCAGAAGACCCTGTAAGTGAAAAAGAACGCCAACGTAACGAGATTATTTATGATATTCAAGGCAATAGAAATCCTTTTATAGACTATCCCGATTTAGTAGATTATATTTGGGGTAGCAATACCAATAATACATATCCATTTCCTGAAGAAACAAAACCATTTCTTGCTTATCCGCGCATTGGCACTACTATGGATTTGGGCGTTATAATGCAAAATAGTAATACCACGCAAGATATTGAACTGCTTGGTGTAAATCTAGAATCGGATGTTACTTTATCACTAAAAGTTAATCAACTATTTTCTATATCTTCAGCAGTAGTGTCTAATCAATCGGCTTTAGATGGAACTACACTCTCTGTTGCATTTAATCCTACTATACCAGGCATAGCATTTGATACATTAGTTATCTCATCACAAAATATGAAAGAGGTTCTTGTACCAATTACCGGCATAGCATCTTCTGATTTTATAACTACCGAGCCAAATCAAATTACTCCTGTTGGTGCTACTCTACATTGGACTGCTGTAAATGGAGTAACAGACTATTTGGTATCTCTTTATCAAGGCGATACAAAGGCTGGCGATTTAATCATATCGGGCTATGTAGAAGGCACTAGTAATAATAAAGGATTGGAAATATATAATGGAACGGGTAGTGTAGTTGACCTATCGAACTATTCTTTGAGAAGACAACATAATGGTATTGGTGTATTTACTAATGAATTAATTTTATCGGGCGAACTTACCCATAACGCAACTTATTCTATTGTAAATGGCCAAGCTTCTTTAAGTGGCTTTGTTGATAAGGCAGATCTGATAGATAACAACATTACTGCATTCAATGGCAATGATGCTATTGCTCTCTATCGCAATGGTATTATGATTGATATGGTAGGTGTAAAGAATGATCCTGCTATGTGGGGTGAAAATAAAACGTTCGAAAGAAAAGCGTTTGTAACTCATCCAACTACTGATTTTAAGCAAACAGAATGGGAAGAATACCCATCTGACTATATTAGTAATATTGGTAGTCATCAGATGGATTTAAGCGAGGCTAGCACTCATGTCTTTGAGAATAAATCTGTAGGAACTGATAATTATTATTTGGTCGACGAATTGACGCCTAATCAATATTATACATACAGCATCTCTGCTGTTTTGCCTTCGGGTACTATCAGCTCGGTTAATACATCGCAGGTTCACACTTTAGAACTCGATGCTCCCGAAGTGCTAGAAGCAACAAATGTGGATGAAACTTCTTTTACTGCCAATTGGGAAAGTAATCCTTATACCGACAATCATTTGTTGAATGTATTTCAGTTGCAAGGTGAAGGATCTAAAACAGATGTCTTTGATTTTAATAGCGTGGGTAGCAATGGTCAACCTTTGCCAAGCGGTTGGACAGGCACTGCAAGTGGTAATTATTCAACTTCTACAAGCACGGGCAAATCTCCAAACTCAATCGCTTTGAAGAACAATGGCGAATATCTCCAAACGAATGTGTATGAACTGCCAATAACTCAATTGAACTTTATGTATCGATTCCCAAGTAGTGGTACCGGAAATATACTTAAACTGGAGATATATAATGGTTCTGCATGGGAAGAGTTGATAAGCTACGAGTTTAAGAATACAAATAAGACTTATCCTGAACTTACTTTTGCCCCAAGTAAGAATGTAAAAGCTATAAAGTTTACCTTCTATAAGAGTTCGGGCAATCTAGCTATTGATGATGTTGAGATAACTCACGGAGCTGCCGATACACTTTATATCGAACAAAATACATTGGTCTCTGATAATCAATATCATGTGTACAATCTGACTCCTGCTACTACTTATCACTATCACGTGAAGGCTACTAAACAAGATTATTCTTCATCGCTCTCTGATGTAATGGAGGTCAAGACATTGGAGCCTGGAACGGGGATAGAATCAAATGAATTGAACGAACAGGTAACGATAATGAATGTTTCAGGAGGCATAGAGATAAACGGTGTGCCTGAGGGAGCAATGATAGGTTTATATCATGTGGATGGCACATTGAATATGAAATTGAAATCGGTTAGTTCGAATCTATTTATTCCGTTAAATCAATCGGGAATTTATTTGATAAAGATTGATGGATGTAATACAGCTTTCAAAATCATAAAGTGATTTTTTGAATAAAAGATAGAATAGCTTTGGCAAGCAGATTGCCAAAGCTATTGTTGTATATATAGGTTTACTACAAATCAACTTCTGTGTTATATGTTTTGTTTGTTAGAGTATTAAAAACGGTTTTGTAGTTGGCTGCACTTGTTGTGATAACTGTTAACTGTTATCGCATTGAATGTATATAAGTAACACGATAATAGTTAACAGTTATCAAATGCTTTATGAAGGATTGAATAGCCCATTTATGAATAACAGATTATATTTTATAGAGGATTGTAAACCATTTGTTACTTAAATAAAAACGAGTCATTGTGTTTTCTATTTTAAATAGATTGCTGAGTCTAAATAAATATTGTATTTGTTTGGTTGCCAGAAAAATATGTATAATTTTGTTTAACAAGTTAAATAACGTGGCCTAATGAGAACATTGAAAATTATTCATTTCTTGCTTGTCATTTTACTTTTATTCTCTTGTAATAACTCTGCTAAAGTACAACAAGCAGATAGTGATGCACGAGAAATTATCGATTTTGCAAATCGCAAAGTCATACTGCCTGATTCCATAAAAAGAGTCGTATGTATTCGTCCGGGTGCATTAAGGCTCGTTTTAATGGCTGGAGGAATTGATTATATATCGGGCATTGAAGAAAACGAAGGAGCAAAAGCCAACTATACGCATACGTATGCTTATCCTGAATTGATTAATAAAGAGATTATCGGACCTCGCTTTGGGGGTGATAATGAATTGTTATTTGCCAACAATCCTGATGTTATTTTTTCTTCTTCGACCACTGCCGAGGCTGCAAATGCACTACAAGCGAAGTTGAATATTCCTGTTGTTGTTTTAGAGGGAGGTGATTTTGGTAAAAACTACTCGAAGTTTTGTAAATCATTAGGTATTATTGGTAATGTGCTGGGCACTACAAATCATGTTGATTCACTGATTGATTATTTAGAAAATGAGAAACAAGAGATAAAACGTAGGGTTGCAAACGAAAAACCTTATAATGCTTATGTGGGTGCTATCACTTATAAGGCAGAACGAGATTTAACTGCCACCGATCCTTATTATCCTTCTCTCTCAATGATTGGTGTTCATAATGTTGCTTCTGAGATAGACTCTTCAATTGTCTCTCCAATAACCGGTACATTTGTAGACTATGAGCAAATCATTGAATGGAATCCCGATTTTATATTTGTTGATAGGGCAGGAATTGCCAAAGCCGATGAGTCATTCAGAAATAAACGACAAGTTAATAATCTATTAAAGGCTTATACTGATAATAAAATCTTTGTGATATGGCCTTACAATAATTATCATAACAATTTTGAAGTATCATTGTTAAATGCTTGGTATATGGCCAAATGTATATACCCAAAAGCGTTTGAAGATATCTCAATACAAGATAAAGGCAATGAGATGTTCATGATGTATTATGGTAAACCTATATTCGGTAAAATGGAAGAATTATGGGGCGAGTATCAACAACTAGATTATCAAAGTCCGAATGCAAACAAAAAGATTTGGAAGTCTGTACATAATCCAATTATATAAGCATCTATTATGAGTAGCGAAGTTAGTTTAATATATGCAAGAGATCGTAAGAAGAAATACTTTTTTCTTTACGGCACTCTATTGCTTTTAATACTATCTGTACTTTTCTCTCTATGTGTGGGGAGTAGTACCATTGGGTTGAGTGATATTTCTAATCTAATAGCCGGCAAAGCTGATAACAAAACGATTCAGATTATTGTTAATATGCGTATGCCTAGAATTGTAGCTGCATTAGTATGTGGTTGGTCTTTGGCTATATCGGGTAGTATTATGCAAATTATTCTGAAGAATCCTTTAGCCTCTCCCTACACTTTGGGAATATCAAATGCCGCTGCATTTGGTGCTTCGCTAGCTATTGTCTTTGGCTCTTTTGTAGCAAGTGTGCCTAAGTCGGGTGATTTAGTAACCATTGTCAACCCTTACGCTATCACCATCAGTGCTTTTGTTTGTAGTTTGTTGGCGCTGTTTGTTATATTACTCATTACTAAATCGCTCAACAATGATTCTCATACTATTATATTAGCAGGCATTATCATTAGTTCGATATTCGGAGCTGCATTAAGTGGTATTCAATATATTGCTAGTTCTTCGCAATTGGCTTCTATTGTGTTCTGGACATTCGGTGATTTAAGTCGTATCAATTGGACTGATTTGCTGATTATCTTCTTAATAATCCTCCCTATATCTCTCTGCATGTATTATTTTCGGTGGAACTATAAAGCAGTTAGTGCGGGTGACGAATATGCACGAAGCATTGGTGTCAACCCAGATAGAATACGTATCTCGGGTTTGATATTAGCAACTATCTGTACATCGATAGTGGTTTCTTTTTTTGGTGTTATAGCTTTTATCGGATTAGTTGTACCACATATTGTGAGACGATGTATTGGCAACAATGAAGAGTTTCTTATCGTTGGTTCGGCATTGGTTGGCTCTGTCTTTTTATTGATATGCGATACCATTGGGCGAAGCGTTTTATCGCCTATAATTGTGCCTGTCGGAATAATAACATCTATCATTGGTGCTCCTTTTTTTCTTGTATTGTTATTAAAAAGAAAGAAGAATGACGTTTACCATAAATAATCTTTCATATAGTTATAAAGAGACTGAAGCTCTTAAAGATATAAGTTTCTCTGTTCAGAGTGGAGAGTTTATGACTATAGTCGGGCCCAACGGTTCGGGTAAGAGTACTTTGCTTAAATGTCTGGATAGAATTCTAAAATATAAAGAGGGTAGTATTGAGTTGGATGGAGAAGACTTAAAAAGAATCTCTTTGCGCAAACTTTCACGTAAAATTGCTTATGTACCCCAGAAGGATGAGATTATATCATCTAATACGGTGTTTGATGTTGTGATGTTAGGACGCAAACCGTATGTTGAATGGAATATTACGAATGATGATATAGAGGTAGTCTCGAATCTTCTCGATAGATTTGATTTGACTTCATTGGCTATGCGCGATATCAATACACTTAGTGGTGGACAAAAACAACGTGTACTAATTGCTCGTGCTCTTGCTCAACAACCCGAAATACTTTTACTCGATGAACCTACGTCTAATCTTGACTTGTATCATCAATCTAAAATCATGGAGCATTTGGCCGATTTGTCTAATGAAGGGCTCATTATTATAGTGGCCATGCACGATATCAATCTTGCTCTTTTGTTTTGCACTAAAGCTGTTATGTTATCAAGAGGCTCGCTTTTTGCGATTGGAGGGAAAGAGATATTTACGAAAGAAAACATTGATAGCTTATTTAAAACAACTGTGAAGATTGTTAACCAAGATAACCAAACCTATATTTTACAGCAAAGAATTCTCAAGTATAACTCTTAAACAATAATCTATGAAAATTGAAATTAACTCGATAGGTAAAGTCATAAACTCAATAAATGAACCTATCGCTCCGGCTCTTATCAAAGAACACATTAGTATTATTGAAATTGATGAACAGTATATCAAAGGACTCAAAGATATTTCATCTTGTGAGTATATAGACATCGTATTTTATTTTCATTGCAACGACGAAATAAAGATGATTATAAACTCGAAGAGAATAAAAGATAAAGGTGTCTTTGCAACACGAGCACCTTCACGCCCTAATCATATAGGGGTTACTACGGTTCAACTTATCAAGGTTGAAGCAAACAGACTACATGTCAAAGGACTGGATGCGATTAATAACTCGCCCGTTTTGGATATTAAATGTTGTGATACTTCTCTTCATGACATAGAGAAAGTGCACAATTCTATTCTTGCAGAAAACCCACGTATCGATATTGAACGATGCATAAAATCGACCAATCGTGATGATTTGCTTTATAAGGCAGGACAATTGCATGGTCATATTTGCCCGGGTATAGCTATGGGTGTATTGTGTGGTGCCGAGGTGATGAAGATGATCTTTGATAAGAACGAAGATCCTTTTGATTATGCAATGACTGCACAACAACCCAATTGTGTATTGGATGGGTTGATGTTTGTTACTGGCTTTACACCCGGTAAAAGAAAACTAAACTTAGAACCGGGAGACCAAATGGTTTATCGTATTGTTAATAATGATGGCAAAGGATGGATTATTAGATCTTCTGATCACAATAGAGAGTATATCAATCAACAACTTCCTGATGAAATGCCTAAATTGGAAAGATCGTTTAAGGTGTTAAAATTAGATTTTAATAGGATATTTGATGTAGAAGAAATTTCATAAGAACTCTCATGCTGAGTACTCAGTTATTTACTTAGTTATTATTGAACCTTTTAGCTACAAATTGGGTTTTAATAGGATATACAATAATTAAGATTTGATAATGAGCTCAACTAACATTAAGGGAAGTCCTACATTAGGATTATGGATTGCTACGATTGGTTTTTTCTTTGGGATGGCATCCGTTTCATTGTTCGGACCAACGGCGCATAAGTTTGGTGATGTAATGAAATTAGATCCTGCCACAATAGGATTGTTAGTAGCAATACCTTCTCTATCAGGTTCATTGCTGCGCATTCCATTTGGGGCCTGGGTAGATACAACTGGGGGTAAGAAGCCTTTCGCTATATTGATGATTCTTTCTATAATTGGTGTAGCTGGTTTGATGTGGCTTGTCAATGCTAACTATCCTGATAATATGGATGGTACTTTTCCTTTAATATTATTCTTTGGTCTTCTTGCCGGTTGTGGTGTAGCAACATTTTCTGTCGGTATTAGCCAAGCATCTTATTGGTTTCCTTTCAAAAAACAAGGTTATGCAACTGGTACATATGGTGGTGTAGGTACATTAGCTCCAGGGTTATTTGCCCTATTGCTTCCTATCATGATAGCGGGTATCGGCTTAGGCTATGCTTATGTTACTTGGACAGTATTTCTTGTGATAGGTACTGCTATCTACATAATCTTTGCTCGCAATGCTCCTTACTTCCAATTAAAGAAGAAAAGATTGCCCGAAGAGGTATGTAAGGAAGAAGCATTAAAGGAAGGTCAAGAACTATTTCCTACCGGCTCTGTGCTTAAGAGTTTAATAATGTCTGCCAAGATTCCCGGAACTTGGTTATTGACTATTCTATATTTCGTAACATTCGGCGGCTTTTTAGCTTTGACTGTTTGGTATCCTAGCTTTTGGCGTGAGTTTTATGGACTAGGAGATATCCAATGTGGTGCATTGACGGCTGGCTTCTCAATGTTCTCTGCTTTGGTTCGCGCAAGTACCGGCTCTTTAGCCGATAAACTTGGTGGACGAAAACTTTGTTATACATCAATGATACTGATTGTAATTGGTGCAATTGGTATGGTCATTAGTAGAAGCTTTGGTCTATCTCTTTTCTTCACAATCATCTTATCAATAGCAATGGGTATTAATAATACGGCTGTTTTCAAAATGGTACCTATCTATATACCTAAAGCTGTAGGTGGAGCATCAGGATGGATTGGTGGTATTGGCGCATTCGGCGGGTTTGCCTTTCCTCCATTAATGGGTATGATAGCTTCTAAAATGGGTAAAGATGGTTATGCGTGGGGATTTGGAATATTCTTTATTCTTGCCATCATTTGCTTATTGATACTTTTATTCTTTATGAGGAAAAGTCCTAAACAAATAACTGAATAACTTTCAGTTATAAATACTGCCTTTATAATCATCATTAACGGTATAATATTATGAAATCCGTGTTTAATAAATCACGTTATTTCGTCCAAAAAGAAACAGGAGAAACTAACGTAAAACGTGAAGATATAAAAGATCAACATCCTTCAGAGAACTTTTATCGTTTTCGTTGGGAACATGATAAAGAAGTACGATCTACACATGGTGTAAATTGTACGGGTTCGTGTTCATGGAAGATCTTTGTGAAGAAGGGTATTGTGACTTGGGAACTACAAGAAACAGATTATCCTAGAAATCATCCGGGATTACCTAACCATGAACCAAGAGGTTGTCCTCGTGGAGCTAGCTATTCATGGTATTTATATAACTCGGGCCGTGTAAAACATCCGATAATTCGATATGAGTTATTGAAAGCTTATCGCGATGCTAAATATAAATTCTCTGATCCTGTAAAGACATGGGAGAGTGTGATGGATCTGCAAGAAAAGAGTGATATTTATAAATCAAAAAGAGGTTTAGGTGGATTTATACGTGTGTCTTGGGATGAGGCTCTAGAGATTATAGCTGCTTCTAACATCTACACAATAAAGAAATATGGTCCCGATCGTATTGTTGGTTTTACTCCTATACCTGCATTTTCAATGGTATCGTATGCTTCAGGTACACGATATTTAAGTTTGATTGGTGGAACTTGTCTTAGCTTTTATGATTTCTATTGTGACTTACCACCTTCGTCGCCACAAACATGGGGCGAACAAACAGATGTTCCAGAGAGTGCTGATTGGTATAACTCATCTTATTTAATGTTATGGGGATCTAATGTTCCAATTACTCGTACTCCTGATTCTCCTTTTCTTACACAAGTAAGATATAAGGGAACAAAAGTAGTAGTAATCTCTCCTGACTATAGTGCAGCAACCAAGTTTGCTGATACATGGATTGCTCCGAAACAAGGAACAGACTCTGCATTAGGTATGGCAATGGGGCATGTTATACTAAATGAATTCTATATAAAGAATAAGACTCCTTACTTTGATACTTACGTAAAGAAATATACTGACTTGCCTTATTTAGTGAAACTAGAAAAGTGTGATGATGGATATTATAAAAGCGGTATGATGCTTCGCGCTTCTGATTTTGAAGATCAGATGAATGTAAAAGATCATGCTGATTGGCATTTGATCTTACTAGATGAAGAAACAGGTAAGATGGTTGTTCCGAATGGTTCAATGGGCTCGCGATGGGATGGAACAAACAAATGGAACTTAAAGTGGGAAGATGTTCGTACGGGTGATGCGTATACTCCTCTTTTATCATTAATGGATAAGAAAGAGGATGTACTTGATGTTGCATTCCCTTATTTTGGTGGCGAAGATTATAAGAATCCTTATTATAATGCTTCAAATCATGACAACATACAGAAGAGAAAAGTTCCTGTAATTAAATGTCAAACGAAAGACGGTGAGATATACTGTACTACAGCATTCGACCTATTGGTTGCTAATTATGGTATAGACCGTGGATTGAATGATGATAACGTTGCCAAAGATTATAACGATAATATACCTTATACTCCTGCTTGGCAAGAACAAATAACCGGTGTACCTGCTAATCAAGTGATAACTGTTGCAAGACAGTTTGCTGAGAATGCTGCAAAGACCGAAGGTAAATCAATGATAATAATTGGTGCAGGTGTTAATCAATGGTACAACACTGATATGACTTATCGCTCGGCTATTAACTTACTAGTACTATGTGGTACTGTTGGTAAGTCTGGTGGTGGATGGGCTCATTATGTAGGACAAGAAAAGGTAAGACCTCAAGTTGGTTGGAGTGTTCTTGCATTCGCTACTGATTGGTGTAGACCCCCTCGACAAATGAACTCTACTAGTTATTTCTATATGCATAGCAATCAATGGCGTTATGAAAAGGTTATGCTTCAAGATCAATTATCGCCATTAGCCGATAAGAATAAGTGGGAAGGAATGTCAATGATTGATTGTAATATTCGTTCACAGCGATTGGGTTGGTTGCCTGTATCACCACAGTTGAATACTAATTCGCTTAATATTGTTGATGAGGCTAAGAAACAAGGTAAGAGTGTCGATGATTATCTCACAAATCAATTACATACAGGTGATATCTCTTTAGCATCCGAGGATTTAGATCATCCATTTAATTTCCCTAGAAACTTATTTATCTGGCGTGCCAATTTGATTGGATGTAGTGCTAAAGGAATGGAGTATGTGATGAAGCATTTATTGGGCGCTCATAGTAACTTAATAGGCGATGATATAAAGAAACAAGATTATCCTTTGCCTCTTTTCGAGAAATGGCATGACGAAGATGTTACCGGTAAGTTAGACTTGGTAGTAACTGTCGATTATCGTATGACTACATCTTCTCTTCATTCGGATATAGTATTGCCCGCTGCTTCTTGGTACGAAAAGAATGATATCAGTTCTACAGACATGCATCCATTTATTCATCCATTCTCGCAAGCAATTGATCCTGTATGGGAGTCAAGAACCGATTGGCAGTTCTTTAAAGACTTGTCTAAGAAGTTCTCTGAACTATGTGTCAATCATTTGGGAGTAGAAAAAGATGTAGTGTTGCAACCTTTAATGCATGATTCGCCAGCAGAGATTTCAGAACCATTGCATGTGGAAGATTGGAAAACAAATAATACGATACCAGTTCCAGGTAAAGACATGGGACAGATAGCCATTGTTGAAAGAAACTATCCTGATACTTACAAACGATTTACTTCACTAGGACCACTGATGTCTACACTTGGTGAAGGGGGTAAAGGTATAAGTTGGAAAGTACAAGAGGAAGTTGATTTCTTAAAGAGACTAAATGGAACTGTGCTTGATGAAGGCGATACAAAAGGATTGCCTAAGCTAGATACAGATATCGATGCCATTGAAACTATTCTAGAACTTTCACCCGAAAGTAATGGCGAAGTGGGTGTCAAAGCGTGGAAGTCATTAGAAAGTAAAACAGGTCTTCAGTTGACACATTTAGCCGAAGGACAAGAGGAAACTCATCATCGTTATCGTGATTTGGTGGAACAACCACGTAGAGCTTTAGTATCTCCTATCTGGAGTGGTGTTGAAAACGATAAGAACACCTATTCGGCCAATCATGTCAATGTGTACGAACTTGTACCTTGGCGTACAGTAAGTGGTCGTCAGTCACTCTATCAAGACCATCCTTGGATATCAGCTTTCGGTGAGAATCTAGTTGTTTACAAACCACCATTGTTGAAGAAAGAGATAGATAATATAAAAGAAAAATTAGGCATAACAGAAGATTTGCTAACCCTTAATCTTATTACTCCACATAACAAATGGGGAATACACTCTACTTGGAGCGATAACCTTATGATGTTAACACTCGGAAGAGGAGGCCCGGTAATATGGATTAGTGAAAAGGATGCTGAAAAAATCTCTTTGAAAGATAATGATTGGGTAGAAGTTATAAATAACAATGGAGCAGCAATGTCAAGAGCTATTGTTTCTCAACGTATACCCGAAGGTGTTTTATTTATGTATCATAATCAAGAGCGAACAGTAAATGTTCCGTTAAGTCATACAACCGGCTATCGAGGTGGTGTGCATAACTCAATCTCTCGTTTGTGTCCAAAACCAACTCATATGATTGGAGGATATGCTCAGCTCTCATATAGTCTTAATTATTATGGAACTATAGGAGCCAATCGTGATGAAGTAGTTTTGTTGCGTAAATGCGATAATGTGGAATGGGATAATGAGTCAGATGAACATTTAAAAATGTAGAGTTATGAAAATCAAAGCACAAATAGCAATGGTTATGAATCTCGATAAATGTATCGGATGTCATACTTGTTCTGTAACCTGCAAGAACGTTTGGACCAGTCGCGAAGGAGTAGAGTATGTGTGGTTTAATAATGTAGAAGCTAAACCCGGCCCAGGTTATCCTATCGATTGGGAGAATCAAGAGAAGTATAAAGGCGGATGGAAAGTAGTTCGTAAAGATAAAGTCGATTTAGTGCAAGGGTCTAGATTTAAGATACTGACAGACTTATTTGCCAATCCATATATGCCTTCTATTAAGAATTACTACGAACCATTTACATTCAATTTCTCGATTCTTAAGAGTAATGCAAGATATAAAACAGTTCCATCGGCTCGTCCATATTCATTGATAACAGGCGAATTGATGGAGAAGATTGAATATGGACCTAACTGGGAAGATGATTTGGGAGGTCCTTTCAAGAATCGCAAGTCAGATCCTAACTTAAAAGATATTGAGCAAAAGGATATGGAGTCGTTCGAACGATCTTTCATGTTTTATTTACCACGTATCTGTGAGCATTGCTTGCATCCTGCTTGTTTGCATGCTTGTCCTTCGGGTGCTATCTATAAGCGCGAAAAGGATGGAATCGTTTTAATCGATCAAGATAAATGTAGAGGATGGCGCGAGTGTGTAAGTGCTTGTCCATTCAAGAAAACCTATTTCAATTGGCGCAGACAACGATCAGAGAAATGTATCTTTTGTTTTCCATTGATTGAAAATGGATTACCAACAACCTGTTCGCACTCTTGTGTAGGTAGAATCCGTTATTTGGGAGTAATGCTATTTGATGAAGAAAAGATTCAATCGAGTGTTGCTGTATCCAATCCTGCCGATTTGTATGAATCGCAACTTGATATATTCTTAGATCCTAATGATCCTGCAATATACGAAGAAGCTTTAAAACAAGGCATCAGTTATGAGTATTTAGAAGCAGCCAAGATATCACCGGTATACAAGATGATAAAAGAGTGGAAGATAGCTTTCCCTTTGCATCCTGAATTCAGAACCTTCCCAATGGTTTGGTACATACCGCCTATGTCGCCTATATTGCAAGAGATGAACAAAATAGAGTCTTCTGATATGTATGTAGTCAATGTAGCAGATATGCGCATACCGATAAAATATATTGCTAATATGCTTACAGCCGGCAGAGAAGACTTAATAATTGAAGCTCTCGAAAAGCTGATAGCACTTCGTAAGCGGAAACGTCAACAGATGGTAGATGGAGTTGATAATCCTGAAGCTCCAAAAGAGCTAGGATTAACTCAAGAACAATACGAAGAAATGTATCGCTATCTAGCAATAGCAAACTACGAAGATCGATATGTAGTGCCTACAGCAGCCTATAAGTGTGATAAAGACTTATTTGAATTGCGTTCAGAAGGCGGATATGAATATCCTGAAGGTACCAATAATGATTGGAATGTCTTTGGTGGATTATAATTAAACTTAATAAACAAATACTTCAATATTATGCAGAAAACTTATAAGATTCTATCGGTGTTACTTGAATATCCTCAAAAAGAAGTCTATGACATGATTCCTTTTTTAGACAATGATGTTTGTTGCGATCATTATCTAAAAGAAGAAGAGTTAGAAGAGTTAAATCTATTTCTATCAGAATGCGAGAACTTAACTTTAGAGGAGTGGCAAATGTATTATGTTGAAATCTTTGACATGTCAAAAAGACTCAATCTTTATATATTTGATCATATATTGGGCGATTCGCGCCAACGAGGACAAGCGATGGTTAATCTTTTGGAGATGTATAGTAAAGATGGATTTGAGCTTGCAACAAATGAGCTTCCCGACTTCTTGCCGGTGTTTTTAGAGTATTTATCTTTTCAGACAGATGAAGATAAAACAATTAAATTATTAAACGATATTAAGAAGGTTTTGGATAAACTGTATGATTTGACTAATGAGCAACATGTTTTCTATAAGCATCTGTTTAGAATACTTTGTTCGTTGTCGCAAAGAAAAGTATCGATAATGGCAACTTAGATATTTATGTTATGGAATATGTAAATAGTTTATTTTTGGGTTATTTACCTTATATAGCTGTCACTGCATTCTTTATAGGGGTGATTTATCATTGTTTTGTTTCTTGCAAAACGGTACGAGCTACATCAACTATGTTTTTAGATAAAGATTGGCTGATTAAATTGGGAAGTCCAATGTTTCATTTTGGTATCATTTTAGTTTTCTTTGGCCATGTCTTTGGTTTATTTACTCCACCTTTTATTATTGAGTGGTTTATGCCTCTTGAAGTGAAACGTATGTTGGCAATAGCAATAGGTTTGTGTGCAGGCTTTTTTGCATTTATAGGTTTGTCGATGCTTGCCATCCGTAAATTTGTCTCAAACAGAGTACATAAAACCAGTTCGTTTCAAGATTATTTCATTGTATTTCTTATCTTAGTACAAATTACTTTAGGATTATTGAGTACATATACAACTACAAAAGGTACTCTTGATGAGTATTTAGCTTTCGATTATTGGGTACAAGGAATAGTTTGGTTCGAACCCAATGTATGGAAGTATATAGTTGAGGCTGATGTAATCTATAAATTGCATATAGTTAATGGCTTTTTCATTTTTATGATTTTCCCATATACTAAACTAATGCATATGATTAAAGCTCCTTTCTTGTACATGATTCGTCCTAATCAAACATACAAGTCAGAATCAATTAGTGGTAAATTATGATTACTATAATAACAGGCAAAAAAGGATCAGGCAAAACTACATTTATAGAACAATGGTACGAACAAGAAAGGGTGGGAGTAGGATGTATTACTAAAAAAGTATATATATCGGATAAATGGATAGGTTATGATTTGTTGCTTTTGCCAAGTCATCAATCTATACCATTTATTCGTTTGTTGGCATACAAAGATACGTTGCCTGACAGCAATTTGTTATATTTTAATCGCTTTGCCTTTTCGCAACAAGCATTTCAAAAAGCAGAACAGTTACTCAAGAATGCTGTCTTGGCCGGCGATGCTCCCATTTGGATTGACGAAATAGGCAATCAAGAACTAGCAGACAATGGCTTTGCCACTGTTTTAAGAGAAGCGATAGACAAGGGTGTAGAGTTACGAATTGTATTTCGTCAGCATCGATTCTTCGACTTATTGAAACATTTCAAGATAACCGATTACAAACAAATTAATTGTAAAACTTAGTGCTTTATGATTGCTAAAAATCAAATAACAGGCGTGGTTCTTGCTGGTGGCAAGAGTTCTCGTTTTGGTAGCGACAAAGCACTTTTTGTATACAATGGTACTACCTTGTTAGAGCATTCTATTCAGTTGCTTACTCCTTTTTGCGAACAAGTCTATATCAGTGGTCAGTGCCAATCTTATCGGTGTTTCAATATGCCGTGCATCCCCGATATAATTACAGATATAGGTCCATTAGGTGGTATCTATTCTGCAATGTTGACTATTAATACGCCTTATTATTTATTTGTTAGTTGCGATATGCCATTTATGACTTCTCAATGTATTCAACGACTTCTCACCATCGACAACCATGTACAAATGACATATTGGTTAGAAGATAACCATAATATGCAGCTATTCCCATTATTAATATCACGCTCCATGTTGGGTTTAATAAAAGAGCAAATCAATTTTCGTTCATATCGTATTCGCACTTTGTTAGATAAATCTATACATACCTCTTTTGACATTCTCCCAAAAGACCAAACGTGTTTTACAAATATCAATTATTTGTCAGATATCATTTGATAAATCATTGTTGGCAATGCTCAAAAGTGTGCATTAGCTGAACCAATTATATCGGTCATTGTTTCTAATTAATACAGAGCTTTTTAACTGTTGTATTACTTATTAACATATTGAAATGATGAAGAAATTGGATGATAAACCTACGGTGTTAGTCCTTGGATGCAACTTTGCCGGACTTACCGCTGCTCGCTATATACGCGAAGAGTGTAAAGACAACGTGAATATTGTTGTGATGGATAAAAAAGATTATATCAATTTTATTCCAAACATTCCAATTGAAGTTTTTAGCAATCACAATCCGGCAGATAATCTATTGTTCCCTTTTAAGAAGTTTCTAGAATCAGAAAACACACACTTCTTTATGGCCGAAGTACTTGATATTGATGCCGACAATAAACAAGTTATTTATAAACCTAACGAACGTGCAGGTGCTGCTTCACAGAAGATAAGTTACGACTATCTTGTAGTAGCGCTAGGCTGTAGATTGGCTTATGATGAGATAGATGGATTTGCTGAGTTTGGATATACTTTTTCTGATACCTACAATGGTGAGAAAGTTCGCCGATTCTTGAATGAAGGATACAAAGGCGGTCCAATAGCAATTGGTTCGCAACGATTCAAACAAGGTACAAGTGATAAACTTCCTAAGTTGCCGTCGGCGCTAGCTGCTTGCGAAGGACCTCCAATTGAATTGGCTTTTTCGATGGCCGATTGGCTTAAGAATAAGAAGCTAGGCGACGCACATAAGATAACCCTCTTTACTCCAGGCGAAGTAATAGCCGAAGATGCCGGTAAAACAATTCTAGGTAAGTTGTTGCCAATGGCACAAGAGATGGGCTATGGTTATGTAGCCAATACCGGTGGAATTAAACAAATCTATAAAGATGGTATTGAGTTCTTAAATGGTACAAGTCTCGATGCTGAAATGAAGATTGTATTTCCTAACTGGGAGCCTCATGCATTTATGAAAGGGAAACCTTTTACCGACTCAGAAGGTTTTGTTATCACCGACTTATTTATGCATAACCCAGATTATCCCGAAATCTTTGCTGTAGGTGATGCTGCATCTGTTACAGTTCCAAAGCTAGGTGCATTGGGACATGCCGAAGCTATCGTAGTTTCTAAGATGTTAGGCCGTTTAACTAATCCTAAGATGGCTAATGCTACTATCGAACCATTATCGCCAATGGTAGTTTGTTTTGGTGATATGGGTAGTCATAAAGGATTTTATATGCACACCAATGAATGGTGGGGAGGCAATATCAGCGTGATGCAAATGGGACGTATGCCTTACATTATGAAGATTAGCTTCAAAAATATGTATCATGAACTTGGAGGTAAGATTCCAACATGGGGCATGCCATTGGGAGAAGAATTTAGCGATCATATTCATTTATAATATATATAAGTTATGGATGCGAATGACAATAATAAACCCGTAAAAGGTTTTTGGAAATCTCAATTTGATGTTGAGCCCAAGAAAGACATATTGGCGTTTGTCGGAATCATTGTAGCACTTGGTTTTATAGCATTCTATCAATCTTTCTTCCTATCAGACGTAGAGAATATATTTGTTATTGGGTCAATGGGAGCCACTAGTACGCTGATATTTGCCGCATATGAAAGTCCACTAGTTCAACCACGCAACCTATTTGGAGGCCATATTATTTCAGCATTTGTAGGCGTAACTGTTTATAAAATATTTCCCGATGCCATCTATTTGTCTGCTCCATTGGCTGCTTCTTTTGCAATTATATTGATGAAGTTAACTAGAACGACACATCCGCCCGGAGGTGCTATTGCATTGATTGCGGTGGGTGGTACCGAAAAAATAGCCCATCTGGGTTATTGGTATATTCTATCACCCGTTTTGACCGGAGCAATTATTTTATTCCTTGTGGCTATTGTAGTAGATAACCTCAATCGAGATAAGCAATATCCTGTCAATAGTAAGTTGATTCAGTCGTGGAGGGAAAAGCTTGGAATAACCAAAGAAATATCTAAAACATAGGTTGATGAATGAATACGTGTAGATGATTTTTGTTTGGATGGGTATGTCTGTTTATAGGCATACCCATTGTTTGTTCTTGATCTATTGAAATATACAATAGTAATAATTAAAAATACCATCTATACTTAGTAAATACCATTTGTCTTTACTTATAAGCGGTTTGATAACTGTTAACAACTATCCTGATAGATATATACATTTCATCGGATAACTGTTAACAGTTATCGTTTGATCTCTATTGATTGACGCTTCAGTGAGTGCACCCATTGTTCAGTATATGAAGTTGCGCATCCTATTTGTTATCTTTTCTATCTTTAAAAGAAATAGTATGTAAAAAAATCCTCCGAATAAATCTATTAGTCAGAGACCTTTAGATTTTATTCGGAGGATAAATTATGTATAAGTAAAAGCTTACTTAACTAGAGCTTTACTTTTTCATGATAGGAACAGTAACTTTAGCACCATCGATAGTTAGTTCAAGATAATAAATACCCGAAACGAAACCGTTCATTCCAATGGTATGAACTTCTCTTGGAGCTACTCTTGCCGATTCATCATACATCATTGCACCACTTGCGTTGTACAAACGATATTCTACATCACCTACAACATCTGTATTGATAGTTACATTAGCATTATCAACAACAGGGTTAGGATAGACTGAAATAGCATTGCTTAGTTCAGCATCATTAATACCTGTACCAGCAACTACATTTACTTTGAATGTGTTTTTAGTTGCAGCACCTTTGCTATCTGTAGCAGTAACAGTAACTGTCGATTCGCCTACTGTGCGTCCTACAAAGATTACGCTTTCTTGTGATGTATAAGCATCTACTATACCCGTATTAGAAAGAGATAAAGCATAAGTCATATCATCGCCATCTGGATCAGTAAATAGATTAGCATACTCGATAATGTCGCTTGTAGCTTTCACTCCTAGCTCGATATCGCTTTGAGTATGAGCGTTAGGTGCACGATTTACATATTGTACATAGTACACAACTTCTTTTGTAGCCATGTTACCGCTAGCATCTTTAGTAGAAATAGTAAATGATTGTTTGCCGGCTGTGCCATAATCAGGAGTGATTGCAACAATAGCAACCGCTTTCGCTTGAGTAGCTTCTTCATTTACGTTTACTTTAGCTGTGTTATCCTCAGTAATTTCTGTAGTAACATCAGCATCACCATTTATGCTTTCAATAACAACAGGAATGTCTTGAGAAGCTACAGAAACAATGAATGATTCAACTTCTAAATCTTCTAGGTCGATAGAGATAAGAGTTTTTTCACCCTCTTTAGCATAAATCAATCCCGAAGGAGTAGTAATGACAGGAGCAATGTTCTTATCCAAATAAATAGGATAATTTACAAAAGGAGTCATTAAGTCATTGCTCTTCACGATAACCACCGATTTGTTTGATTTATCATGACGAGCTGCTGCAGCATTAACACCCACTTTTACTGTTTTGCTTTCGCCAACATTTATTACACCACTTGTTTCATCTGTCAATAACTTGATCCATGGAGTACCTTCTTCCATTTCGATACAAGTAGTGATATATCCAAGTGAACCATAACTCGTTTCAAGGTTAGATGCAATATCAATCCATCCATCACCATCAAACCAACCCATATAGCGATTAGCAACAACTACATCTTCTTTCTTAACTAAACCGGCAGGATATTCATATCCAACAGGATAGATAATGTTTACATAGAAGTTTTCATTTGGATTTAGATATACAGGTTTGTCTAGCTCAATTAAACGGAACTCACCATTGTAAACGCCTTGGCCACCAACCTCTTCGCTTTCAATGAATAGTTTACCAGTTCCAATAACTTCGCCGTTTGCAATATTATTTCCTTGAATAACTTCTACTTTTACTTCTACATTCTTTAAGTTTCCTATAGAACCTAAGAAGTAAACGCTATGTAAGTTAAAGCCTTCTGCTGGAGCAGTAAAGAGAGTTGCAGCTTGATATTCAGAGTATTTGTTGTTAGCTCCAAACATGAATAATGCAAAATCATCTGCTTTGATAGGATGATATAACGAGTTTCTGAAATCTAAACCAATAGGTTCATCAATATTGATACTTCTCGAAACACTAGTTGGTTGCAAACTAGAGCTTAATGCTTTAATTTTTGCTTCAGGTAAAACAACCTTCTCGATAGAGGCAGGAGAGATACTACCGTTATAATCATCATCTTCAGCTGGAGTAAATCCTGTGCCACTAGCATCGAGTTGCAATGAATAGCTTAGTTTGTATTGACCTACACTGTTTATTGTAAATTCGCTTTCGCCAACATAATTATTGGCAACATTCGAGAAGCGAATTTCTTCTTTATCGAAACCAATAGCAGGCATGTCAGTTACAGTTATTTTTAATGGGATAATAATGGTAGATACATCAAGACCTTCTACTGTAAATTTCATCGCTACATTTATTTCCATTGGCATGTAATAAGCCATCAACATGATTTTAAAGTCAAGTGGATCTTTGCCAATAGTAATTTTAGTGCCTTCAAAGTAATTACCAAATCCTACTGTGGTAGTGCCAAACCAGTCATCGTAGTGTTCACCATAATACCATAATTGACCATATGTCATCGACCAGTCGGTGAATCCTTCAATTTCTATATTAGTAATAGTGTAGTTGGCAGTACCTTCATTCGCGAATCTGAATGGTATTTCATAAACACCCATGCTACCATTGGTGCTTCCCATAACAAGTTCCTCTGAAATTTCTGTTGGATAAACAGGTTTAGCCTCTCCTGTAATTGTTAGATTAACAGGAATCTCTACAAGAGGATTTGTTGGGATATTGGTTTGAACTTGTACAGCTGTTTCATAAGTTCCAGCCATCTTATCAGCTAAGATTTCTAGTTCTAAAGATTTAGTTGTATTAGGTTCTATTTGCTCTTTCTTAACAGGATAGAATTCTACAGATTGATTCATCACTACACAACTTTCAGATAAGTCAATACCTTCGGTTGCATCTTGATTTTGAATACCGCTTACACCAAACATATTATTAAAGTACGAATTCTCATTCAATAATTTATATTGGAATTTGATTTTACCGCTCTTATATAAGATTGCTTGGAAGCACAAACCATAATTCATTGTATTGCCATACTCCATGAATGAAACAACTGCACGTTCTTCATTGGCATGATAATAAATACCTGCAGTAGGATTATCATCCATAAAGTGATAAGCCCAAAGAGGAGCAATGAAGTTTGAATATAATGTCATGTTACTTGGAATCTCAAGAGGAGGATTAGGAAGCTCTTTCATATCTTCTACATGAGAGAACGAAATAAATCCTACGCCATAAAGATACATTTTAGAGTATTTCTTACCATAGAACATGAATTCGAATGGTAGATCTACTTCTAAGAAGTCATTGTCATAATAGTAAGCGAAACGTTTTAATTCTCCTAAGCCATTAGTTTCAATATCTTCCCAAGAGAACTCTACATCGGCTGATTCGGCTGATGTTAGTACCGAATAACTCATTGACGAATTTTCGTCGGTATCGTTGTTTAGTAAGTTTACAAATGAGTTAGGCAATACAGAGTATTCAAGTATCTCATTTCCTTTGTTAGAAACTTCGATTGTCTTAAATACATTTGTTCCGCTTGGAGTAGTGATGTCAAATGAGGTAACATCTGTTTCTATTTCAGGAACACCAATAACGTTTCCTTTCAATTGTGCAACAAGTGTTGTTCCATCAGCCATTTCGATTGTAATCTCATCTTCAACAGCTCCTTCATTAACAGTAGGAAGTGTTGTAATGATGTCTTTTGAGTTACCAGGTTTAACTTCGAATGGAGTCTCTTGACTTATTACGAACTTATTGTTTTTAAGTGATAGACCAGTAACTTCGAGTATGCTTGTACCCAAGTTCTTAATTGTTACAGGTTGTTTTACGTCGGATGTACGCAATACATTACCAAAATCAATTGTTTCGCTATCAAGAGATGCAATTGGTTTCAACGACTCGCCAACGATGTTAGCTCTAAATGATACATAAGAAACGCCATTTTCGGGGTCGTTGCTTTCAATAGCAAGAGAGTTGATTAATTCGCCTGCATAATGGCCCTCTTTAGCTACCACAATAGCTGTTATTTCTTGCGATTCACCAATACCAATAACTCCATTAGTATGGCTAAGTCCTTCAATCATGTTTTTGCTTGGTGCAATAAACTTAACTGCCGATCCTGTGCCAAAAGAGTTATATAGATTCGTATCACTGCTATCCCAGTCTGTTACTGTCAATGGATCTTTTACCGGAAGGTCATTGATACCAACAAACAAGTTAGCACCATAATTGAATGCTATCGATGGGTCATAATCATCGTAGAACATTTCTATGTCTCCGCGAGAGTCAAGTGTAATGCGGAAGCTTACAGACATATACTTTTGATATTCTGAAGAATAAGCTCTGGCATTTGTGTATTTTACAATGAATTTACCATCTTGTTTTGCATACTCTACTTTACTGTCATTGCCAAACGATAATTTGCAACCACCATATGCAGAGATAAATCCTAGATTTCTAATACAAACAGAGTTTGCAACCGGTACAACACAACTATTGATGTAACCATCTGTTGATATTGACAAACCTCCATATGCACTTACATATAATTCAGAATAAGTAGTACCATAATAATCAAATGAGAATCCTAAATCGATAGGTTTACTCCATACGTTTTTGTCACCCAATTGATTTGTAATATCGATAGCGCCAATCAACTCTAAATTACTATTGTAAGCGAAGTCTGTCGATCCATTCAAGTTTGAAATATATGTATAACCAAATTTGTGTGATGATTTTCCTGCATTGTCTAACTGTTCGTTAGAGAATTTAGGGAATACATACTCTAATGGATATTGTCCTTTATTAGAGATAGTAAATTTCGCTTCTCTTGCTTCTGAATCGATTTCAATATCTCCTAATTCGATAGTGCTAGGAGTAACTTCAATCTTAGCAGGATCATCTGCGATACCGCGAACGATGAATGTATGTGAGATACCATCTTTATCAACTAATTTCACTGTTCCACTATGACTGCCAGCTTTAGTTGGCTTGAATGTAACATTGATAGTTGATTTTGATCTTGATGCAATACCAGGATGATATGTATCAACTGCAAATTGGTCGGAACTACAAGTCATATTGTTTGAATCTAATCCTCCCCATTTACCTTTGAATGAGCCATATCCTTTGTTTACTATCTCTACACTTAGCTCTTTGCTTTGTCCTACAAGTAAATCTCCAAAGTTAACCATCTTGGCTGTTTGAAGCGCAGGTGTATTGCCCGATACGTTTAGAGATACATTTACATCTTGGCTTTTGTTTCCAGACTCGTTAGTAGATAAGTTTATTCGAAGTGAATATTTACCGTTTACTAATGATGTTTCAGCATTGCTAACCTCTACTTCTTGTTGTTCATTAGAACGAATAGAACCTTCAGTAGGGTTTAATGTTAATACAGAACTCCAATCTGGGTTTTTACTGATTGCTGTAATACCCCATACTGATTCATCGGCCATATCACTTAAATTACTATTACGAATTACATCGCTAAGCATTGTCCATGTTTGTCCCATGTCTGAACTGTAATAACTGTATGTAGTTAGATATTGCTCTTTTGCTATACCCACACCACAAGGATTTACTTGACCTTTAGGGAAATGGTTAACTACCCAAAATACATCGCCTGGAGCAAAATATAACTGTTCGTCTAACTTAATGTCATAATTATAGTAGAAGTTATCCATCGTTTGTGATAGATAAACTGTTCCTTTGCTGATTGGCTCTCTACCATTAACAATCTCTATCTTAGAGTTTTTACCTCCCGAACCTAAAAATCTTAAATGGGTTAAGTTGAAACCATCTGGATATATAGTAGGATTTACATAAAACCATTGTGCTTGAGAGTTGGTAAGTGTTAAATCAGTCTCGCCAATGTAAGCTCCCAACATTGTGTGATGTTCTATCTTAGCTGGGAAATCATCTGCCATGTATTCAGCTGGAATAGTTGGTACAGTTGAAAAAGGTACACTTGATACATTTGAACTTGCTGGTGCTATAACTCCTGCATTTGGTTCTAATGTTGTGTTTGCTGAGTTTGGAGTCATAGATGTGGTATGAGTGGTATGTTTCCATTTCAACAAACCTTCATCTTCATTGGTTATCACAAACTTGTCGCTACCTGTCAATGAGTTTTGGGCATTGATGTTTATTGTTAGATTTTTCTTGCTCAATACCATTTTAGGACCGGCATTGGTTGTAGCTGATTTAACAACTGATAATGTAGACATGTTTCCCCAGCGATCTACCGGAAGAAGTGCGATGTAATAGGTTGTTAATGGCTCAAGATTGTCTAACTCATAACTAGTAACATCACCCGAATAGTAAAATTTAGTATCTACTCTTTTGTAAGGGATGTTTTTTAAATCTGTTTCAGAGAAAGGTGCTGTACTATAATAAAGTAAATGGTTATTTACATTATTATCATCTGCCGATGGTATAGTCCACTCAACTAAGATATTGTCTTGAGAAGGCATTAATTTAAAATCCTTGATCGGACTTGGTGCATTGCCTTCTCCCATTTGCAACGCTTTGTTTGCATCGAGATAACCACTACCAAACTTTCCTTTCATCTCAGGATTTATGACATAGAAATCTTTTACAGACGAAATTAATTGCTGACGTAATGTTTCATTAGTAAAGTCTGGATTTCCATATTTAGAAAGTATCAATGCTGCAACTCCGGCAACATGAGGACAAGCCATTGATGTACCATCCATATAACCATAGCTGTCGCCAGGCAATGTACTCAATACACCTTGTTCGTTGCTTGTTTCAATGTATCCACCTGGAGCAGTGATATCACACCAATCGCCATAGTTAGAGTAAGGAGCATATTTCAAATTGTATGTCATCGAACCTACGGCCAATACTTTATCGTAAGAAGCAGGATAATATTTTCCTTCTTTACCCATATTACCATTAGCGAAAATAGCTAAACCGCCTTTCATGAATTCATTGCTAGCTTCTGCTGTAAATGCATTAATAGCATCTAACACAACTTGTGCATAGTAATCAGGACTAGACCATCCCCATGAACATTGTGCTATAGTAGCACCACGAACTAATGCATAATGAAATGCTAAAGCAAAATCACTATCAGAACTGCTAGTGCGTGAATCGAATACCTGACAAGAAATCATTTTAACTCCTCCTTGTCCATTACCACCTGCTACACCTGCTACACCA
The DNA here is from genome assembly GCA_947074345.1 of uncultured Bacteroides sp. Classification (GTDB taxonomy): domain Bacteria; phylum Bacteroidota; class Bacteroidia; order Bacteroidales; family Bacteroidaceae; genus Bacteroides. Next base: position 30,278 of record CAMTPH010000016.1, read on the forward strand.
ATGCCATTGTTGTTTACAGCTGCAACTGTTCCGGCAACGTGTGTACCATGGTCATGAGGATATATCTCACCTGATTTAGTTACACAGTTATAACCATAAATATCGCCTTCATAACCATTGCCATCATTGTCAATGCCAGGAATACCTTTTAATTCGGTTTCATTAACAAGCATATTCTCTGCTAAATCGACATGCTTGTAGTCAATACCTCCATCGATAATGGCAATAATCAAATCTTTATTTCCCGTAGCCGTTTTCCATGCCTCAAATAGGTTAATATCTGCACCTGCTACGCTACCATCAATGTTTCCGTAATTTTGGTAATGCCATTGTTTTGGTAACAATGGATCGTTGAAAGGCATAGCTGATGTACTACGCGTATTCATCATTCTAATTTCAGTCTCGTTTAGATAAGTAGCTTTTCTCTTATCGTCTGGAGAAACCAATGGAATTGGATTTTCAGCTATTGTTACGCCAGGTATTTTACTGAAAATCTGACGTGCCTCGACTGGACTGATGTTTTCATCAAACTTAATTTCATACCAAAGATGTAATCCGTACTTGCGTATTTTATCTTCTACTTTAGCCGAGTAGGGGAATACACGACTCATACTATACGCCCTGACTTGCTGATTTGCATTGTCAAATGGCGTAATACCTGTTGCAACAATACCGTTTTGTGTAGAAAATGGACGAGCGCTAAATTGTGTAGCAACTTCTTCTTGAAGTTTTACACGCAATGCGCCACGTACAGGATCTACACTTACAGTTTGTGCAAACAATGTGGCGCTAAATAATAGGCATAGCAACCACATACATTTACGTAAATGTTTAAGCATAAAAATGATTTTAAAGTGAAATAAATTCAATAATTATAGTCTCTCAAATTCGAAAATATGAGATAAAGAATAGTTGTGGGATGTTATATAGGATAGATGTGAGATGATAATTACTCCCTTCCTATATTGTGTTTTTGAGATAATTATATGCAAAGGGGAGATGACTTTAAACTATATAGTTTAAGATAAGAAATGTATGATATGAATAATCTAAATGATAAGAGTGAAAAAATGTTCATTAAGATTGTTGTGCTCATCTTTGTGTTGTTTATTTGTTGTATATAAATTGATTGCAAATATATAAATAGTGTTTTAGTATCCAAATAAAATGTTAGCAATAATTCCTTTATGTTTATGTATATCTATAAAAAGTATAATAATAACAGTATATAAGTTGTATATTGTAGCAATATGATATATAATTGATTTGTTATTTGTGCTAAAGTTAACTTTTATATAAAATAAATCAATAAATATATAATTAATGGATTTTGTTGTGTGATTCAGATTTAAATGCAACTTATGCGAGTTTGATTGGTGAATTTAGACTTTTGAACAAACATGCATCAAAGGTGTTTATGGTTTGTTTTATAAATAAGATGATGGGATATCGTAGTGACGGATACAAAAAAAGGTACATAACAGTTGTTATATACCTTTTCTTGTGGAGCATATCGGACTCGAACCGATCACCTCGACACTGCCAGTGTCGCACTCTAGCCAGATGAGCTAATACCCCAAGTGTTAATTAATGATGCAAATATAAAGATATTTTTGAGATATAATTACATTTGTAATAAATAATAATATAATAGATTATGTTGATTTATAATACAACTTATCAGGCAGATGATGAAGTAGTTAACAATTTTATCATCTGGATAAAAGAATGCTTCATACCTGAAGTGGAGAAAACCGGTGATTTGAAAAATCCTCGTTTATGCAAAATTTTGAGCCATCGTGATGAAGGGTCATCTTTTTCGTTGCAATGGGAAGTTGAAAGTAGTAGCGCTTTACATCGTTGGCATTTAGAACAAGGTGTAAAGTTGAATGAGGAACTTACAAAATTATTTAAGGATAAAGTGGTTGGATTCCCTACTTTAATGGAGGTGATAGAGTGATTCAACCTGTTAAAGAAAAGATTATTCTCGGTATTGATCCAGGTACAACTGTTATGGGTTATGGGCTAATTAAAATAATTGGCACCAAACCCGAAATGGTTGCTATGGGTATTATCGATATGCGAAAACAACGTGATCATTATTTGAAATTAAAATATATCCACGAACGTGTATTAAGTATAATTGATAGCTATCATCCTGATGAATTGGCTATTGAAGCACCATTCTTTGGGAAGAACGTTCAATCTATGTTGAAGCTTGGTCGTGCCCAAGGCGTTGCTATGGCAGCAGCTTTAATCAGAGATGTACCTATCACAGAATATGCTCCTTTAAAAATTAAAATGGCAATTACTGGAAATGGTCAGGCGTCTAAAGAGCAAGTAGCTGATATGTTGCAGCGAATGTTACGTATACCAAAAAATGAGATGCCTACTTTTATGGATGCAACTGATGGATTGGCTGCGGCTTATTGTCATTTCTTGCAAATGGGAAGACCTAACATCGAAAAAGGATACAGTAGCTGGAAAGATTTTATGGCGAAAAACCCTGATAAAATCAAAAAGTAATCAATATATAAGATATAACTTTAGTTTTACTATTTATATTTGCTACTCTTTTATTAGTGAATAATTGGTTGATATATAGTGTTTTATTTCTTTTTGTTTAGATAATTATTTTATATACTGTTTGTATAAATGATGAATAATTGATTAGTTATCTTATTTTTGCGAATATGATTATTAAACCAAAAATATATTTCCATGAATTACATCAAAAAATTATCGCTATCTGTTGTTGTGATACTGACTGCCATGACAATAGCTAGTTGCTCTCACAAAAAAAACGAGTATGTAACATTCGATGAATATCCTGTACGTACTGATAGTTTGATTGAAATGAATTATACTTCTCAATCGACTGATTTTTCATTATGGGCTCCTACTGCTGAAGAGGTGAGATTAATGATTTATAATGAGGGTTTAGGTGGCAATCCATCTGAAACCATCCCTATGAAACAGAATACTAAAGATGGTGTATGGAGAGTATCTGTTGATAAAGATCTTTTAGGTAAGTTTTATACGTTCAATGTAAATGTTGATGGCAAATGGTTAGGTGACACTCCTGGTATTAATGCTCGTGCTGTTGGTGCTAATGGAAAACGTGCTGCTATTATCGATATGAAAGCTACAAATCCAAATGGATGGGAGAAAGATAAAGGCCCACAAGTGAAATCTCCAGCTGATATGGTTATCTATGAAGTACATCATAGAGATTTCTCGGTTGATTCTACATCTGGAATAAAAAATAAAGGTAAATATCTTGCTTATACAGAAAAAGGTACAAAAAACCCTTCTAATCAATCTACTGGTATTGATCATTTAAAAGACTTGGGTATTACACATGTGCATATTCTACCTTCTTATGATTATGCTTCTATTGATGAAACTAAATTAGAACAGAATAAATACAACTGGGGCTATGATCCTCAAAACTATAATGTTCCAGATGGTTCATATTCTACTAACCCTGAAGATCCATCTGTTCGCATTAATGAATTCAAACAAATGGTGCAATCATTGCATAATGAAGGCATTGGCGTTATTTTGGATGTTGTTTACAATCATACTTTTAATACTGAAGATAGTAATTTTGAACGAACTGTTCCTGGTTATTTTTATCGTCATAAAGAAGACGGATCGTTTGCTAATGGTTCAGGATGTGGTAATGAGACAGCTAGTGAGCGTGAAATGATGCGTAAATATATGATAGAGTCTGTACTTTATTGGATGAACGAATATCATATTGATGGATTTCGTTTTGATTTAATGGGTATCCATGATATCGAAACTATGAACGCAATTCAGGCCGCAGCAAAAGCTGTGAATCCAAATGTTTTTATTTATGGAGAAGGTTGGGCTGCTGAAGCTCCAATATATCCTGCTGACTCTTTAGCAATGAAAGCTAATGTTGCTAAGATGCCTGGTATAGCTGTTTTCTCGGACGAATTACGCGATGGTTTGCGTGGTCCTTTCAATAATAACAATCAAGCAGGCTTTTTAGCCGCTGTTCCCGGACAAGAGGAGAGTGTTAAATATGGTGTTGTTGGTGCTATCAATCATCCACAAATAGCTTATGACTCGGTTAACTATTCTAAAGTAGCATGGGCTGAACAGCCAACTCAAATGATTAGTTATATTTCATGTCACGATGATATGTGTGTAGTAGATCGTTTGAAAGAAAGTGTTCCTAATATAACTCTAGAACAGATAGCGAAATTGGATAAACTTGGACAAACTGTTGTCTTTACCTCTCAAGGTATTCCTTTTATTTATGCAGGTGAAGAGGTATTGCGAGATAAAAAAGGTGTTCACAATAGTTATCAAAGTCCTGATTCTATCAACGCAATAGATTGGAGTCGTAAAGATAAGAATAAAGATGTGTATGATTACTATAAAGGGTTGATTCAACTGCGTAAGTCTCATCCTGCATTCCGTATGGGCGATGCTGATATGGTTCGTGAAAAGTTAGAGTTTTTGCCGGTCGAAGGAGATAATCTTGTAGCATATATGCTTAAAGATAATGCAAATGGTGACGTTTGGAATGATATTATAGTTGCTTATAATGGTAGAACTTCAGATGCTACTTTGACAGTACCTAATGGAAAATATACTATTGTTTGTCGTGATGGTAAGATAAACTTAAATGGTTTAGGAACATCAACAGGAACGACCGTAAAAGTTCCAGCACAATCTGCATTGATTATGTATAACTGATAATTATACTAGAATATGGCATAAAGGTGAGAAGAGATTCTCACCTTTTTTTTTGAACTATCCTTTGCTTTTATCTGTTTATTCTAAGATTGTTTAAAACTTTCATATATGAAAAAAATAGTATTGCTTAGACATGGTGAGAGTGAATGGAATCTAGAAAATAGATTTACAGGATGGACTGATGTCGATTTAACTGCAAAAGGAATAGAAGAAGCCAAGAGAGCAGGTTTATTACTTAAAAAGGAAGGATTTCAATTCGATATAGCTTATACCTCTTTCTTGAAAAGAGCAATAAAAACCCTAAATTATACGCTAGATAAATTAAACCAAGATTGGATACCTATTGAAAAAAGTTGGCGGTTAAATGAAAAACATTACGGTGCTCTTCAGGGTTTTAATAAGTCAGAAACAGCTTTAAAATTCGGTGAGGAACAAGTCTTAATATGGCGAAGAAGTTATAATGTTGCTCCAGAATCTTTGTCTGATGATGATCCGCGTAACCCGCGTTTTGAAATACGTTATAAAGATGTTCCCGACATGGAGTTGCCACGAACAGAGTCACTCGAAGACGCAATTCATCGAACGATGCCGTATTGGGAATGTTTGATTTTTCCAAACCTTAAAACAGCCAACGAAATATTAGTTGTGGCTCATGGTAATAGTTTAAGAGGAATAGTTAAGCATCTCAAAAATATATCAGATGCAGATATTGTTAATTTAAACCTTCCCACAGGTATACCTTATGTATTTGAATTTGATGAGAGCCTTAATTTAGTAAAAGATTACTTTTTAGGTGACCCAGAAGAAGTGAAAAAACTTATGGAAGCCGTAGCAAATCAAGCTAAGAAGTAATGAGAATAAATAATAACCTAGTATTATGGATGCTATAAAAGAACTTTTGGGCGATAAAGCCTCATTTTACTTAGATCATGTTTGCAAAACAGTTGATAAATCATTGTTGCATATCCCATCACCAAATATAATTGATGATATATGGATTGGTTCTGACAGAAATATTCAGACCTTGCGTAACTTACAATCAATTTTATCTCATGGGCGATTGGCCAATACAGGATATGTTTCTATTCTTCCAGTTGATCAAGATATAGAGCATACCGCAGGTGCATCTTTTGCACCCAATCCTATTTATTTTGACCCAGAAAATATTGTGAAGTTAGCCATTGAGGGTGGATGCAATGCGGTTGCGTCTACATTTGGTATACTTGGTTCTGTAGCAAGGAAGTATGCACATAAAATTCCATTTATTGTTAAACTCAATCACAATGAACTTCTTTCTTATCCTACTACTTACGATCAAGTGATGTTTGGCACTGTGCGCGAAGCATGGGATATGGGTGCAGCAGCAGTTGGAGCTACTATTTACTTCGGTTCAGCTCAAAGCCGGCGCCAATTGGTTGAAATATCACAGGCATTTGAACTCGCTCATGAATTAGGTATGGCTACTATTCTTTGGTGTTATTTACGAAATAACGATTTTAAAAAGGGCGAAAAGGATTATCATGCTTCAGCCGATTTAACTGGTCAAGCTGATAGGCTTGGAGTAACAATTAAAGCAGATATTGTAAAGCAAAAATTACCGACTATCAATGGAGGATTTACTTCTATCAAATTTGGTAAAACAGATGAGCGAATGTACTCTCAATTATCAAGCGATCATCCAATAGATATGTGTAGATACCAAGTAATCAATGGATATATGGGACGTGTTGGTCTAATAAATTCGGGTGGTGAATCTCATGGAGCGTCTGATCTAGTAGAAGCTGTTGAAACCGCAGTTATTAATAAGCGTGCAGGTGGAATGGGATTGATTAGTGGACGCAAAGCATTTCAAAAGTCAATGGCTGATGGAGTGGCTTTACTCAATGCCATACAAGATGTATATTTAGACTCAACCATAACTATCGCATAAAAACGATTATTGCATTTATTTTATAATATGTAATTATTAAACAATAATCATAAATGTTTGTTGATATATATAAATCAGTTAAGAGATGTATTTGATTGATTGTAAACAATAATATTTATATTAAATTCTAAACCAGTATGAAAGTGAAAAAGAATCTTTTATTATTAGTGTTGGCTTTTTTGTGTGCATTGCCTGCAAGTTCAAAGAAGTTTTATAATGACGCCATCGAGATGTCTGATATCCTGTTATGGCAACAAGGTCCTTCAATAACAGCTGCCATGAATATTGAGATGGATGATCTACAAATTAAACCTGATCAAGCTTTAGTTTTAATCCCTACATTAGTTAGTGGTGATAACGAATTGGCGTTTCAACCAATTATTATTAATGGACATAAAAAACAAAAAGCGTTTAATAAAGCTGTAGCAAAAGGTACAACAATTAATGCTTTGGTAGTTCCTTATCAAAAAGACGAAGATTTTGTGTATTCACAAGTTGCAGACTATGAGCCATGGATGGCCAATGCACAATTTGTGTTGGTAGAAACATTGGTAGATAAGAAAGACCGTCCGTTGATGACTTCTCAAGAAGTTATCACAAATGCTGTTTCAACAGAAGCAAAACGACTAGCTGATTTGCAACCAGTAGCTGCATTTATTGAACCTCCTATTGAGGTAGAAAAGATACGTAGTATTGTGTATAACACTTTCTTGGAATTTCCTTTAAATCAAGCTAAGGTATTGCCTAAATATAAAAACAATGCTGCAGAACTTGATAGCATTCATGCTTTGTTTGCAAAAGTAAAAACTGATACAAACCTTGTTATTACTAAAGTTGTGATTGAAGGTTTTGCATCACCCGAAGGACCTGAAGGTTTTAATGAACAACTATCAAAAAGACGTATGGAGGCTTTGAAAGCTTATCTCTCTAAGAAAGATAATATTTCTCCTGATTTATATGAAACTTCATTTGGTGGTGAATGCTGGGAAGGTCTAGTAACTTTATTAGAATTATCTACAATGCCTGATAAAGATGCTTTGATTAATATTATTAACACTACTACTGATGATGCAGAACGCAAACAAAAAATTAAAGATTTCAATGGTGGTGAACCTTACAAATATATGTTGAAAAATATATATCCTTACTTACGTAATGCAACATGTCAAATAGATTTCAGAGTAAAAGCTCTTGAATTAGAACAAGCTATTATTGTACTCGAAGCAGATCCTACTTTGTTAGATCAAAACGAATTCTATCAAGTAGCCTTTACAAACAAAAGAGGAACTCCTAAGTTTATAGGTGCATTTGAAGCTGCAGTACAACAAAATCCTGATAGTCCTACTGCTAACTTGAACGTTGCAGGTGCTTATCTTACTAAAAAAGATATTAAACGTGCAGAAAGAGCTTTAGGTAAAGCTGATAAGAAAACAGCAGAATATATTAATAATTTAGGAGTTACTAATTTCTATAAAGGTAACTTCGATGATGCACTTAAATGTTTCATCCAAGCTGAACAAATGGGTAGTAAGGATGCAAGAAAGAATCTTAAGAAATGGATGGATGCAGTTAATAGAAAGCAATAGTCCATATTTGTAAATAAGATATTAATATGAGTCCTGCTTTGGTTATATATAAATAATCGAAGTAGGACTTTTTTTGATTTCTTATTTTTATGCGTTTATTTTGTATGTAGAATGAATCGCAAGATAATACATATTGATATGGATGCATTCTATGCATCTGTCGAGCAACGAGATAATCCGGAATTAAGAGGAAAGCCAATAGCTGTTGGTCACTCTGATGAACGCGGTGTGGTCTCGGCAGCTAGTTATGAGGCTCGAAAATATGGAGTTCGTTCGGCAATGTCTTCTGTTAAGGCAAAACGATTATGTCCAGACTTGATATTCGTACCAGGGCGCATGGATGTATATAAAGAAGTGTCAAATAAGATTCATGAAATATTTCAAGATTATACCGATCTTATAGAACCTTTATCGCTCGATGAAGCGTTTCTTGATGTCACAGAAAACAAAAAAGGAATTATACTTGCTGTAGAAATAGCTAAAGAGATTAAGCAACGAATTAGATGCGAACTAAACTTAGTTGCTTCTGCAGGAATATCATATAATAAGTTTCTTGCAAAAGTAGCTTCTGATTATCGTAAACCAGATGGTCTTTGTACCATTCATCCTACTCAGGCCATAGAGTTTATAGATAAGCTTCCCATAGAATCATTTTGGGGAGTAGGCCCTGTAACTGCTAAAAAGATGCATTCACTAGGTATTCATAATGGACAGCAGTTAAGAACATATTCTAAAGATGGATTAATTCGTGCATTTGGTAAATCGGGAGCCATTTATTATGAGTTTTCACGCGGGATAGATAATCGTATAGTAGAAACTACGCGGATACGTAAGTCTGTAGGATGTGAACATACATTGGATAAAGATATCTCAAATAAATCTTCGGTAATCATAGAGCTATATCATGTAGCTACTGAATTGATTGAACGTTTAAACCGAAAAGGATTTGATGGCAATACTCTTACTCTCAAAATTAAATTTCATGATTTCACTCAAATAACTAGAAGTATAACCCAATCTAAAGAATTAAATAAGCTAGATGTGATTCTTCCATTGGCAAAATTGCTTTTGCAGCAGGTTAATTTTGAAGACAACCCAATCAGATTAATCGGATTATCAGTTTCAAATCCTAAAGATGAGGTTGGGCATGTTGCCTATTGGGAACAACTAACGATTCCGTTTAAAGAATGGAAATAAAAAAAAGCTATTTGGAGATTAAGTCCGAATAGCTTAAGTTGACATATAATTGTGTATTTGCTTACATAGTATGTTGTTGCTGAGACAACAATTTTTGAAGTTTGCCATTTAAGGTTTGGCACATTGCACCGTTTCCTTTAGCTTGATAGCGTTTAATACGGTACTGTAACATAAGAATGTCTTCGCTTGAATTCTTTTTCATAATTTTCATCTTTTATTTGTTCCTCACGTTTTGAAGAACGGATTATTATTTCCTTTATTTAACGATGCAAAGGTACGAAAAGTTTTCAATAATATGTTTTATAACATAAATATATAACATTTTTTTGCGTTATTCTTTTCAGATAAAACATTTGATGACTTTATAACTAAAAGAATAAGCGTATTTTTGTACTCAATAATAACTACTTGACAATAACTGCTATCAACATGTTAAAACGAATTCCTCATACTTATACAATTATTTCTGTTGTAATTTTGATGTGTGCTATTCTATCTTGGATTATACCTGCCGGCGAATATGTGCGCGAAACTATCGAAGTAAATGGTGCTACACGTACTGTAATTGTAGATAACTCCTTTCATGAGGTTGAACAATCTCCTCAAACATGGCAAGTATTTAGTGCTCTATTAGAAGGTTTCGAGCGTCAAGCGGGAATAATTGCCTTTTTACTAATAATGGGTGGAGCATTTCATATCATGAATAGTAGTCGTTCGATTGACGTAGGTATTTTTTCTTTCCTTGATTATACCAAAAAGCTAGAGAATAATAGGGCGATACGACTGATGGGAGTTGACAATGTAGTGATTTCCTTAATCATTATTTTGTTTAGTCTATTTGGAGCCGTATTTGGAATGAGTGAAGAGACATTAGCCTTTGTCATTATTATTGTGCCTCTCGCTATATCCATGGGATATGATTCCATTACCGGTATATGCATGGTTTATGTAGCTGCACATGTTGGTTTCTCGGGTGCTATGCTCAATCCGTTTACCATTGGTATTGCACAAGGCCTCTCTGATTTACCTTTATTCTCAGGTTTAGAGTATCGTTTATTTTGTTGGGTTGTGCTTACAGCAATATTGATAATATGTGTATTAACTTATGCACGCCGCATTAAAAAGAATCCACACAAATCTCCAACATACGAGTTGGATGCTTATTGGCGTAAGCGCGAAGAGAATGTAGCGGCAGAAGTCGTTTATAAAACTTCACTTTCTGCGTATATCGTATATGGTCTTATCGTTGTCTCTTTGATTTTGTTCTCCTACTTCTATCATCAATCAAGTTTCGAAATAGGAGATATGGCAGTCGAATTGCCTGCAGTACCAATCCTAACAGGTCTTTTTATTATTTGCGGTGCTTTTGGATTGCGTAAATCCAACCAATTCTTCATACTCACAATCTTAGCATTTACGATCTTGTTTTTGATAACCGGGGTGATGGGATATGGATGGTATCTGTCTGAGATATCAGGTATATTCTTAGCTATGGGAGTCCTTTCGGGTTTTGCCAATAATGAATCTGTAGATAATATCATTAAGCAATTCCT
>CAMTPH010000017.1 GCA_947074345.1 uncultured Bacteroides sp.
GAAACATTGCCTCACGCTAAGATGGCTGCTCAGGCTCCTTTAGCAATAGTAGCTTGTGGTGATTTGACTAAAAGTTTATCGGGTATTGCTCAAGAGTACTGGATACAAGATACATCTGCTGCTATCGAGAACTTATTGCTAGCTGCTCATGCCATGCAACTCGGTGCCGTGTGGACTGGTGTATATCCAATACCCGACCGAGTAGCAGAGGTTAGTCGTATTCTATCACTTCCAGAACATATCATTCCATTGGCCGTGATTCCTATTGGTTATCCGGCAGGCGAGGTTCAACCAAAAGATAAATGGAAACCCGAGAATGTGAAGTACAATAAATGGTGATAACATCAATAATATTACCCTGCTTATCTATTATGATGTAGCAGGGTAATTCATATTCATAGATTTAAGTATTCACTCTTAAGCATCGAGTAATACACTCGATCAATATATTTATTGTCCATATAAAAGTAATCGCGCAAAGTGCCTTCGTAGGTGAATTTGCATTTTCTAATTACTCCTTGAGAGGCAACATTCCCTTCTTTATGGCACACTTGCATTTTATGGAAGTTTACTTCATTGAAACTGAAGTCTAGGATAGCTTTTACAGCTTCGGTTGCATAGCCTCGACGGTGAAACTGTCTGCCTAAGGCATACTCAATCTCACAAAAGTGGTTTTTATTATCTACCAAGAATATGGCTATCTGTCCAATGCATATATTCGATTCTTTCTCGATAATAGCCCATCGATAATAATCAGGCTTTTCATATCCGCCAATATATTTATCGAGTAACTCTTTTATTGCTTGCGCTGTAGTATATGTTGGCTCGCTATAGAGTGATTGCACTTCCGGATCGCTCACCCAATAGGTTAGCATATCTTGATTGTCCTCGTAAGTGAAAGGTCTTAAGGTCAATCTTTCAGTGGTAATCGCGTGTGTTCCTAGATGATTTAGCATGTTGTTTGTATTAAAGAGTAAAGTGGTATTATAACAAAGTTAATTATTTATTTAAAGATCGGTATAATTACTTAGCTAATAGTGTAATAAATAAATGGCGGCTATACTCATTGCAAGTATAACCGCCATTCTATTTCTATATAGATAGTCTTATTACTTCTTTTCTAATTCAGTAAGAGACTCCATCTTTTTGCTTTCTAAGAATTCGTAGATACCACAAAGGTGTTCTTTTACCTTTTGATTACCGAATTCATATACTTTTGTTACCAATCCATCTAAGAAATCACGGTCGTGAGATACAATGATTACTGTTCCATCAAAGTCTATCAACGCTTGTTTCAAGATGTCTTTGGTCTTTAAGTCTAAGTGATTGGTAGGCTCATCGAGAATCAACAAGTTGACAGGCTCTAGCAAAAGCTTAATCATTGCCAAACGAGTACGCTCACCACCCGAAAGAACTTTCACCTTCTTCATAGAAGCTTCGGGGCCACCAAACATAAATGCACCTAGCAAGTCGCGTATCTTATTGCGAATCTCGCCTTTAGCCACATCATCAATGGTTTGGAATACCGTTAGGTTTTCATCCAAAAGTGATGCTTGGTTTTGTGCGAAGTAACCAATTTGTACGTTATGGCCAAGAGTCAACACTCCATCGTGCTCAATCTCTTTCATGATACATTTCACCAAAGTCGATTTACCCTCACCGTTCTTTCCAACGAAAGCTACTTTGTCGCCACGCTCAATAGTAAGCGATGCGTTTTGGAAGACAGTCTTTTCGCCATAAGTCTTACCAATCTGCTCGGTTGCTACCGGATAACTGCCCGAACGTGGTGATGGTGGGAACTTCAAACGAAGTGCAGATGTATCTTCTTCGTCTACTTCTAATAGAACTAACTTCTCTAACATCTTCACGCGGCTTTGTACCTGAAGTGTTTTAGAATAAGTTCCTTTAAAACGTTCGATAAACTCGGTAGTTTCTGCAATAAACTTCTGTTGTTCGTCGTATGCTTTTTGTTGTTGCACGCGACGTTCTCCACGAAGTTGCAGATATTGTGAATAGTTTACTTTATAATCATAGATACGTCCCATAGTAACCTCGATGGTACGTGTTGTAATGCTGTCAACAAACTTACGGTCGTGGCTAATAACAATAACTGCCTTACCATTGCTGATCAAGAAATCTTCTAGCCATTGGATAGACTCTATATCTAAGTGGTTGGTAGGCTCATCGAGTAGTAATACATCTGGCTTTTTCAACAATAACTTAGCAAGCTCAATACGCATACGCCATCCACCACTGAAATCACTTGTTTGGCGGTGAAAGTCCTCACGTTTGAAACCTAAACCTAGCAATGCCTTTTCTACATCTTCTTCGTAGTTGGTAGCATCGATGGCATAATATTTCTCGCTGATAGAAGAGACTTGTTCAATCAACTCCATGTAACTATCGCTCTCGTAGTCTGTACGAGTTTCAAGTTCTTTGTTTAGGCGATCGATCTCTGCTTCCATTTCGTGAAGATGCGAGAAGGCTTGTGCTGTTTCCTCAAAAACAGTACGTCCGTCTTCGGTCATCAAATGCTGTGGAAGATAGGCTACAACACGCTCTTTGGGAACAGATACTTTACCACGTGTTGGTTGGCGAACACCTGCCAATATTTTAAGAAGAGTACTCTTGCCGGCACCATTTTTACCCATAAGGGCGATGCGGTCTTTTTCGTTTATAACAAATGAGATATCGCTAAATAAAGTGCTTCCGCCGAATTCAACAGCGAGTCCATCTACTGAAATCATACTAGTTTTTTAAAATGAGGTGCAAAGATAACTATTATTATCTCTTTTTTTTATATATTGCACACTGTTTAATGTTGATTACAAATTTCAAACATTCAGTAGTACGCGCTTATATATTATGATAACAGAAGAACAAAACGAATTTCGTCCACTTATTTTGGTTGCAGAAGATGATGATAGTAATTTCAAACTGATTAAAGCCATTATTGGCAAGAAGTGTGAAATTCATTGGGCTAAAAATGGACTAGAGATGATTAAGCTATTTGAAGAACATAAAGATAATGCAAAAGCAATTCTTATGGATATTAAAATGCCGATGATGACTGGTATTGAGGCTACAGTAGAAATAAGAAAAGAGGATACACAGATTCCGATTATTATGCAAACGGCTTACGCTTTTAATTCTGATAAAGAGTTGGCTATGCAATCGGGAGCATCGAGGGTTTTGGTAAAACCTATTACCTTGAATGTATTGCGCGATTGCTTGAGCGAGTATATACCAGGACTCACTTGGAACTAAAGTTTATTTAACGTCATTATAAATAGAAAGTCCCGATATAGATCATATATCGGGACTTTTTTTATTCTATGAAATCTGGTTAGATAACTTCGTTGTTTATTTGGAACTTACGACTTACTTTCAATAAATTGATAGTGTAAGTTACTACATTCTGAGCTTCTTGTACCATTGTTAAGTATATCATGCTTACACGAATACTTCCTTTTTGTCCTTGAATGCGTTGTAGCTCTTGCTTCTTTAGATGCGAAAGCTGTGAATTCAATTCGTTAGCACGTTTTACATCGACTGCTAGTTGAGAGTAATCGTTGCTTTCAAGTTTCAATCTGCAATCGTGCAATAGGGCAGTGATTGCTACTGAAACATCACCATATTCGCCTTTTTGTATAGCATCCAATGATGTGAAGTTATTATCGACATGCTCTAAACATGGTTCGCATAAACGAGAAATACTATATACTAGTTCGCTTGCAAAGTCATTACCTTGATAGTAATAGAGTCCTTTTTCAATAACTGTCTGATTATCTAATCTAGCCATAGCAACTGTTCCCGAACGCTTCATCTGTTTGATGAGTACTTTCTCGAATTTAACGGCTCCCATAGCACGACGCAATCCGCGAAGATTTTCATGTAAGAATGAGTTAACCGTTAGACTGAAGTTATTTTCTGCATACTCAAGAACTTTAGTTAACTCTTCGCGTGTGTGTTGACGCATCAACTCTAATGTTTCATCATTGTTTGTGCTCTTCATTAACTGCTTAAGAGTTTCGCTCTTTTCTTCTTTTTTACTCTTCTTCTTATAGATAACGTGACTTCTAACCAAACTCAAAACAGCTAAAGTAATCATTACTACGATTGCGATTGTTCCACCAAAGTTTATAATCAGAGCTACAATAAAACAGATTGTAAATGCTGCACCGGCTGTAATAAACCATCCGGCAATAACACTCAATACACCTGTGATACGATAAACAGCTGAATCTCTTCCCCAAGCACGGTCTGATAATGATGTACCCATTGCAACCATGAATGTTACATAGGTAGTTGAAAGTGGAAGTTTCATGGATGTACCAAGAGCAATCAATAAACCGGCTAAAACGAGATTGATAGATGCACGTACTAAATCGAATGCAGCACCATCGGCGATAATTGCTTCATCTTTTCTGAAACGGTTATTAACCCAGTCTTTTACGCCATTGGGCACATTATTTGTTATTCCATTAGCTAAAGTCATGCTGATACGAACAAGTGTTCGAGCAATTGGTGTGCTACCAAATGTCTCTTCTCCTTCGTCTTGGCGAGAAAGGTTTACCGATGTCTTTATTACATTGTGGGCTTTCTTTGATGTAGATAATGCTATCACCATGATAAGACCTGCACCAAATAAGAAATACCAAGGGGTTTTGGCCGGACCTAATAATGATGACATTAAGAAACCATCAGGACCAACATCTTGACCATTGGCCATGAAGTCTGTATACGATGAAAAACCTGCTAGTGGTACTCCGATAAAGTTAACCAAGTCATTGCCGGCAAATGCCATTGCTAATGAGAATGTACCAAGCAAAACAATTACTTTGAATACATTGACTTTGCACCAATGTAATACTTGCATTAATATAGTGAAGAATACAAAACAACATCCTACTAACATCCAAGTGTTTTGTTGAACCCAAACTTTGTTTTCAGGAGTCATAAACGCTGTATCCTTGAAACCTTTAATCAACATGAAGTAAATAATTGCTGTTACTGCTACACCACCGAAAAGACCAATGGCATATTTCATGTGCTTCTTATAATTGAATGTAAAGATTGTACGTGTAATCCATTGTACTACCATACCAAAGAAGAAGGCTATAACTACCGACAGGAATATACCCATGATAACAGATAAGGCTTTATCTGTATTAATGAGATCTGCTAAATTTAATGCATCATTCTGACTTACTTTTACCAAAGCTAATGCCAATGTACCTCCTAATAATTCAAACACCAAAGATACAGTTGTTGAGGTAGGCATTCCCATTGAATTAAATACATCCAACAAAACAACATCTGTTAGCATCACTGCTAGCAGAATACAAATGATTTCTGCAAAATAAAAGTGTTCAGGTTGATAAATGCCGTGTCGTGCAATGTCCATCATACCATTGGATAAAGATGCACCTACAAAAACCCCGATACCCGCAATGATTAATACGGTACGGAAAGATGCTGATTTAGCTCCAACAGCAGAGTTTAAAAAATTAACTGCATCATTGCTAACTCCTACAACTAAGTCAAATATAGCAAGTGCAAATAGAAAAATGACGATGACTAGATAAATCGTTTCCATATAAATATTTTCTGTTATTCTCTGCAAATTACAGTATAATGTATTGCAAAAGAATGTCATACATATTACAAAGGTATTTCATTTTTCCTTTTTAAGTAGTTGTAAAAAACGTATTGAGCTCTGATGTGAGTGCATTTACGTTTGTATTTGAATATGTTATTCAAATTCTCATCTACATAACAGGCTTTTACATTTCCGCTTAATTGAATATTGAGCATTTCAATCATTTCTTCTTGAATAGCTGGATCTAATATGGGGGTTACTGCTTCTATTCGTTTATAGAGGTTGCGTCGCATCCAATCTGGCGAGCCACAATAAACTTTTGGTTTCCCATTATTTCCAAAATACCAAATGCGTGCATGTTCTAAGAAACTATCAACAATGCGAGTGATGCGAATGTTCTTACTAAATGGTAAATTTGGTATTAAACAGCAAATTCCACGTATGATCAAATCAATCTTAACCCCTTGCTCTGAAGCTTCGTATAGCCTATCAATCATGGCTGTATCTTGCAAAGCATTCATCTTCAAAATAATCCTTCCTTCTTTTCCTTCTTTCGCTAAAGAAATCTCTCTATCAATTAACTTGTTGAGTTCGGGTATGAGATTAAAACGAGCAACCAATAGTGTATGAAACTTGGGATTCTCTTTGCCTTGTAATGTTTTGAATAACGTATGTAAATCGTGTGTAATATGTGGATTGCAGGTGAATAAACCACAATCGGCATAAACAATAGCTGTCTTCTCATTAAAATTACCAGTACCAATATAGGCTATATCGGCAGGTTGGTCATTAACTTTGCGTCTAACTAATGCTACTTTTGCATGAACCTTCAATCCGGGTAGGCTATAGATAATCTTAATGCCTGATGCCTTCATCATCTCTGCTGTAGCCAAATTATTCTCTTCGTCGAAGCGCGCTTTTAGTTCTACAAATACGGTTACTTTCTTTCCATTTTGAGCAGCAGCTATTAGTGTATTGATGACAGCCGAATTTTCGGCTACACGATACTGTGTAATAAGTATTTCACGTGTATTACTATCATGAACGGCTTCATATAAGAAATGAATCAGATGCTCAAAAGAGTGATAGGGATAATGTAACATCAAATCATGTTCTTGCACATATTCGAAGATTGAGTTGCGTGAGTTTAATTTATTAAGACGCATTGGTCTTGGCTTATCAATCTTAGCAAGTTGCCTATTTGGATTAGGAAGTAATCGTAAATCTTCTAAGTTCAAGTGTCTATCACCGGGTACTAACTCATCTCTACTTATATGGAAAGCATCAATTAAGAAGTCAAGAAAGTCTGTTGGCATGGCACGATCGTATACAAAACGGCATACAGCTCCTATTTTTCTTTTCTTTACTTTCTTTTTTACCTGCTCTACTATATCTATACCGCTTGTGTTATCGTCGATAAAGATATCTGCATCACGTGATATCTTTATGCAGTAACTGTTATCTACGGCATAGCCAGGAAACATCATACCGATATTGGCTTTGATGATTTCTTCAATGTATATGATGTAATAGTTGTTTTCGTGAGGAGGCAATTCTATGAATCTAGGTACTTTGCTATAAGGCATCTTGATTACAAAGTATTGCGTATGGTTAGGATCATTAATATCTGTGCCATGTTGATATAATCTAACAGCCAAATAAAGACGGTTGTCGCGAAGGAACGAAACAATTTTATCTTTTGAAACAGGAACTGGTTGTAAGAATGGAAATATCTCTTCTCTAAAAAAGCTACGGATGTATTCACGATGAAAAGAAGCTACATCATGCCCTTGATAAAATATGATGTGGTTCTTTTTAAGTTCAGGTAATATCTGTCCTTCGAAGATACGAATACGATCTTCGAGTTGACGATTTACTTCTTTGGTGATATCATCTATAAGTTTTATTGCCGATTGTACAGTTTCCTCATCATTTCTAGTAGCACCCGATGCAACAGCTCTATGATCTGCAACTCGTATTTTGTAAAACTCTTCTAAGTTAGACGAGTATATAGAGATGAAGTTGATACGTTCGTACAATGGTAGACTTTTATCTGCAGCTTCCAGTAAAACGCGATAATTAAAAGATAGCCAACTAATATCACGTTTAAAGTATTGATATTTGTTTTCCATAATATTCAGATTACATTCAAATATAAGTACCTTTGTGCAGAAAAGCAAATAAACAATGACGAAAATAGGAATCTTATCAGATACACATGGATACTGGGATGATAGATATCTGCAGCACTTTGAATCATGTGATGAAATATGGCATGTAGGCGATATTGGTTCATTAGAATTAGCACAACGATTGGCCGATTTTAGACCATTAAGAGGTGTGTATGGCAATGTTGACGGACAAGATATTCGTAAATACTTTCCTCAAGTCAATCGGTTTACTGTAGATGGTGCAGAAGTTTTGATGAAACATATAGGTGGATATCCGGGCAATTATGACTCTTCTATTCGAGGGAGCTTGATGGTGAAACCTCCTAAGCTGTTTATTAGTGGGCACTCTCATATTTTGAAAGTGAAGTTTGATAAGACACTCAATATGCTACACATCAATCCGGGTGCTGCCGGCAAACAAGGATTTCATAAAGTGCGTACTTTGGTTCGATTGACTATCAATAATGGCTCTTTCAGTGATTTAGAGGTAATTGAGTTAGCAGAATAATTGTATTTATTTTTGTCAATTCAGAATTCTTTCCGTTCTTTGTTTCATCAAAATACTAACTAAAGTAGATGAATATGAAAGGTATTATTTTGGCTGGTGGAAGTGCCACTCGCCTTTATCCATTATCAAAAGCTATTTCTAAGCAGATGATGCCGGTTTATGATAAACCGATGATTTATTATCCCCTTTCTACATTAATGCTTGCTGGTATTCGCGAGGTATTGATTATTTCTACTCCACGAGATCTACCCATGTTCAAGGAACTTCTAGGTACAGGCCAAAATATTGGAATGTCTTTCGAATATAAGGTACAAGACGAGCCCAATGGTTTAGCTCAAGCGTTTGTATTGGGTGCAGAGTTCTTGAATGGTCAACCTGGTTGTTTAATTCTGGGAGATAACTTATTCTACGGACAAAACTTCTCTACTATGTTACGACAAGCAGTAGTACGTTGCGAAAAAGGAGAAGCATGTATCTTTGGTTATTTTGTAAAAGATCCTAGCTCATATGGTGTAGTTGAGTTTGATGACAATGGCAAAGTAATATCATTGGAAGAGAAACCGGCTAAGCCACGTAGTCACTATGCAGTTCCAGGTCTTTATTTTTATGATGCCTCTGTTGTAGAAAAGGCTAAGTCCTTAAAGCCATCTGCACGTGGTGAGTATGAAATTACTGATTTAAATAATCTCTATTTAAAAGAAAACAAACTACACGTCGAGTTATTCGGTAGAGGATTTGCTTGGTTAGATACGGGCAATTGCGATAGCTTGCTCGAAGCTTCAAACTTTGTTGCTACCATTCAAAACCGACAAGGGTTTTATGTGAGCTGTATCGAAGAGATTGCATGGCGCAATCAATGGATATCTACTCAGCAACTCTATCAATTGGGAGAGTCTCAATCTAAAACACTCTATGGACAGTATTTAATGAGCTTGGCTCAACTATAATTATATTTTCATGAAAACTTATCTTGTAACTGGCGCTGCCGGTTTTATTGGTGCTAATTATTTAAAATATATTCTCTCGAAACACAACGATGTTAAGATTGTAGTGCTCGATTCATTGACCTATGCAGGCAATTTAGGGACTATAGGAAAGGATATTGATAGCGAACGATGCTTTTTTGTTCGCGGTAGTATCAATAACCATGAAATGTTAGATACTCTATTTGCAGAATATAAATTCGATTATATTGTAAACTTCGCGGCCGAAAGCCATGTGGATAGAAGTATTGAAGATCCACAATTGTTCTTAATGACTAATATTTTAGGAACTCAATGCCTGTTAGATGCTGCACGTCGTGCATGGGTAACAGGTAAAGACGAGAATGGATATCCTACTTGGCGCAAAGGTGTGCGCTTTCATCAAGTGTCAACCGATGAAGTCTATGGCTCATTGGGTGCTGAAGGTTACTTTACAGAAGAAACTCCTCTTTGTCCTCATAGCCCATATAGTGCATCAAAGGCGAGTGCCGATATGATCGTTATGGCGTACTTCGATACTTATAAAATGCCGGCAACTATCACTCGTTGCTCAAACAATTACGGTCCTTATCACTTCCCAGAGAAGCTGATTCCTTTGATTATTAAAAATATTCTTGAAGGAAAGAAATTACCCGTATATGGCGATGGAAGCAATGTGCGCGATTGGCTTTATGTAGAAGACCATTGCAAGGCAATTGATTTGGTTGTACGCAAAGGTACCGAAGGTGAAGTCTATAATGTAGGAGGTCACAACGAAAAGACAAATCTAGAAATTGTGAAGACAACCATAGCTACTATTCGCGATTTGATGACTAAAATGCCTGAGTATAGAAGCATCTTGAAGAAGAAAGAAAAAGATGCTGAAGGCAATATCTCTATCGACTGGATGAATGATAGCTTAATCTCTTTCGTAAAAGATAGATTAGGACACGATCAACGTTATGCCATCGACCCTACAAAGATAACAGATGCATTAGGATGGACACCCGAAACATCTTTTGATGAAGGCATTGTTAGAACAGTTGAGTGGTATCTTAACAATCAAGAGTGGGTAGAACAGGTTACTAGTGGCGATTATCAAACCTACTACGATAACATGTATCTCAAACGATAATGACTCTATCAGCTTATGTTGTTATTACAATAATAAGCGATAATAATAAACTCAACAGCAGCATATTTCGCGAACTATCGCCTAATATGCTGTTTAGTTTATAACCACTTCTTATGTTTGCCAGTTTGCGCCAAGTCATGATGTGTAGTATTAAATAACTTGCTGCAACACCAATTACACCATATCCGGTTAAAGGAATAAAACACAAACATAGCAATGCGGCAATGATGCCCAGCGCTAAATAGAGATAGCGGCCAAATGGTTCTCCAAAACGAACGATGATGGTTTTCTTTCCACTCTCTCTATCTTCCTCGCGATCGCGATAGTTATTTACCACCAACAATGTATCTACTATCAATCCACAAATAATTGATGCGATTGTAACATAGTGCGACCAACCCAACGCTTGCACATAATAAGTACCACCAACAGGAACAAAGCCAAAGAAGATGATTACCAGTAGATCTCCCCAACCATTATACGACAAAGGATAGGGCCCGGTGGTATAAAAGAAAGCAAACATTACACAAAGCACACCTACCACTATCAATTCCCATCCTGCATAAAATAGTAAAGAACAGCCCAATAAACAGGCTACTGTAATGATTGCTATAATGCCCTTCTTCATAGCACTTGGCGAAATCCACCCTTGTGCACAAGCTCTTCTTGGTCCTAAACGATCTTCGCGGTCGGTTCCTTTCAGATAATCGAATAGGTCGTTTATAAAGTTGGCAGCTATCTGCATAAGCGATGCAAACAGCAAACAAATCAATGCCGGAATCCAATGAAACTGACCTACAGAGTAGGCTAGGGCAGTACCAATGATGACCGGAGTAGCTGCTCCAGCTAGTGTTTTAGGGCGTGCAGCCAATATCCATGCTTGTATTGAGTTGGGCTTTATTTCTTTCATAACAACAAAGATATAGCTTTTTGAACTATCTTTAACCGCTCAAATAGAGATATTCATTTAGAAAACTGCTATTGTTTATGAAACGTCACCTCTACATTCTGTCACTTTTAGTACTCTCATTTCTATTTACCTCGTGTGCAACCATTCGAGTAAAGACGTATGATTTTGCCAATCACGATATCCCATCGGCATTTGATAGCTGCAAAGTAGCTTTTGTCTCTGATTTGCACTACAAAAGTTTGCTCAAAGAGAAAGGATTGAATAAGCTTGTCAAGATATTAAAGAATGAAGCACCCGATGTTCTTCTACTGGGAGGCGATTATCAAGAAGGATGTTCTTATGTAGAGCCATTGTTTACGGCGTTGGGTACTGTTCGCCCTCCATTAGGTACGTATGCCGTTTTGGGAAATAATGATTATGAACGTTGTTATGATGAGATATTAGAACAGATGAGGCTGAATGATATTCATCTATTAGAACACAAAACAGATACTCTTTGGCGCAAGCAACAGTTTATATTGGTATCGGGCATACGCAATCCGTTTGATATGGAAAAGAATGGCACATCGCCTACTACGCAACTAGCGAAGTCTGACTTTGTAATTATGTTGGTTCATACTCCCGACTATGCCGAAAGGATAAATATAGAAAATACAGATCTGGTATTAGCCGGGCATACACATGGCGGGCAGATACGTATATTAGGTTATGCGCCAATTGTGCCATCGCGATATGGGCGCCGTTTCTTGAAAGGATTTAAACATACATCAGCCGGAGTACCCGTCATTATAACCAATGGAGTTGGCACTTCACAAAAAAATATACGAATAGGAGCCAAGGCCGAAGTCGTAATGATTACATTGATTCGTCGACAATAGTCGCATCATCCTTATCAGTAGAGTGATTTAGCAATCGTTTGTAGGTTTTATCGATAGCAAATGCACCGAGTGGAGCGGTAATTAAGATGGCCAATACTGCAACTGTCAAAACACTCTTTCCGCAAGCTAAACCCATTGCCAAGGGTATCGAGCCAATCGCTGCTTGTACTGTTGCTTTCGGAGTATAGGCAATCATGCAAAACAATCGCTCCTTCATGTTGAGTTTGGTTTTAAGCAAGCTGATAAATACCCCATTCATGCGGAATAGTAATGATATTACTATTACAACGACCGATGCAACACCTGCTGCAATAGCATATTTAATATCTACCGTTGCACCTACCAATACAAACAATAATATTTCGGCAGCTATCCACAGTTTAGAGAACTTAGTAGAGATGCGTTTTGCCAATACGGGATAAGTGTATAATAATGTAGCTCCCATCGCCATTACTGCCAGTAGTCCCGACAATGGAATAAAGCCCTTTAGCTTTTCTTCGGCTCCCAAGAACAAGAAAGCAAAACTCATCATAATGATTACTTTGATAGAGTCGCGCAGATGAAAACGTTTAAAGTAAACAGCAAGTAACCATCCCACTACAATGCCTAGTAATAATCCTGTTACGATTGAAATAGGAATCTGAAAGAACTGTCCGGCAGTGATACTTTCGCCTGCATCCAGTGACAAGAAGGCTGTGAATAGTATGATTACAAATACATCGTCTACAGAACCGGCTGCCATAATAAGTTGTGGGATACTCTTTTTTGTACCTATTTTATTCTCCATCAAGTAGAGCATACGTGGCACAATAACCGCCGGAGATACCGCAGCAATCACAGTTCCCATAATGGCTGCTTCAATCAAGCTGATGCCTAATAGTGGGGGTGCAATCAGCATAACGCCTGCAATTTCAAAACAAGCGGGGATAAAACACATCAGTATTGCAGGGCGGCCCACTCGTTTTAAATCTTGTATATTGAGTGCCAAACCTGCACGCATCAATATGATAACCAATGCTATTTGTCGCAGTTCTACCGAGATAGATAGTAGTGAGGGAGAGATTAAATTGAGTGCATAAGGGCCCAAGATAATGCCGGTAAGTAGCATACCTATCAAAGCCGGCAGTTGTACTTTGTTGAACAAATACCCTAAGATTAATGCCAATATAAATACATATGCCAGACTAACCAACATAGACTTTTTTGTTAGAAGATTACATCCACTCTTTTATCTGCTTGTAGACTTCAGGATGAAGCATACATCTTATGTCTTTCCCATCTTTTAAAGCTTCGCGAATAAACGTAGAGCTGATTTCGAAGACGGGCGCTGCCGATAAGCGAACAGTCGATGGCAATTGAGTTGCATCAACATCGTAACCTAAGCGTGGATATATAATGATTGAATAATTGGCTATGATATCTTCCGATTGTTTCCAACGAGGGAACAAATGCCAGTTATCAGAGCCAATTATTAAATGAAATTTTGAATCGGGATATGCTTTATGCAATTCCTCGAGTGTATTGATTGTGTAAGAAGGTTTTGGCAATTTAAACTCAAAGTCAGATGCTTTGAACTTTGAATAATCGCCTGTTGCACTTTTCACCAAACGCAGTCTGAACTCATCGTCCCACAAATCGGCAGAGTGCTTGATAGGGTTGTGTGGAGTTACCATAAACCATAACTCATCCAATCCTTCAAATTCGCACAGGTAGTTGGCCAAAGCCGTGTGACCAATGTGAATAGGGTTGAACGAACCACAAAATATACCTATCTGTTTCGATGAACTCATTTTGCCAAGAACTCTTTGATTATTGCCAATGCCTCTGATTGAGCTTTTGCTAAATCATCGTTAACGATTACTTTGTCAAAGCGCGAAGCAAATGTTAGTTCGTATTCTGCTTTGTTCAGGCGATCTTCAATAACCTCGGGCGCATCAGTAGCACGACCAATAAGTCTGCTTCTCAACTCCTCAATTGATGGAGGTTGAATGAATAGCGACAAAGCTCTATCACCAAAAAAGTTTTTTATGTTGCAACCGCCCACTACGTCTACATCAAACACCACATTTTTACCCTCGTTGAGTTGTTGCTCAACCGATGATTTCAATGTGCCGTAATAGCGATCGGTATATACCTCTTCGTATTCAAGAAATTCGTTGTTGGCTATTTTTGCTCTAAACTCATCAGGAGTCAAGAAAAAGTAGTCAACTCCGTTTTGTTCTTCGCCACGAGGAGCGCGACTGGTAGCCGAAATAGAGAAAACCAAGTTTAGGTTTTGCTCCAATAAGTATTTAATAATAGTAGACTTGCCCGAACCCGAAGGTGCCGAAAATATAATTAATTTTCCAATCATTGGTATCTTCTCAATAGTTAGTTTCGATTATTACATTACGTTGAGCACCTGCTCTTTGATTTGTTCTAGTTCGTCTTTCATTTGAACTACAATCTTTTGCATCTCAGCATGGTTTGACTTGCTACCAAGTGTATTGATTTCGCGTCCCATTTCTTGAGCGATAAAACCAAGCTTCTTGCCTTGTCCTTTGCCCTCTTCCATGGTGCTGATGAAGTATTTCAAGTGATTTGTCAATCGTTGTTTCTCTTCGTTGATATCTAGTTTCTCAACATAAAAGATGATTTCTTGTTCCAAACGGTTCTTGTCGTAGTCTACGCTAAGTGTTTTTTCGAGTGCATCGATGATGCGCTCTTTCACTTTGTTGACACGCTCTTGCTCGTAAGGCACTACAGCTTCGAGTAGTGTACGAATGTTTTCGATGTTTTGACGGAACTTCTTTTCGAGTGCCAAACCTTCTTGCTTGCGGAAGTCAGATAGATGTTCGATGGCTACTTTGATACCTTCGTGAACAGTTGCCCATTCTTCTTCTGTCAACTCATTTACTTCGGGTTTGCTCATTACATCGGGCATACGAAGCAATGTCTGAAACCAATCAATCGGCATAGCGATATCAAGATTGTCGGCAATCGTTTTGATTTGGTTATAATATCCTTCAACCAATGCTTGATTAATAATTGTTGCGCTTTCGGCAGTCTCTTTCTTCTCAACCCATAGGCTAAAATCTACTTTACCACGCTCTAAAGATTTAGATATCTCATTGCGTATTTCCATCTCTTTCTCACGATAGATAGGTGCTATTCTTGCAGATAGATCGAGTGCTTTGCTATTAAGCGATTTAATTTCTATATTAATCTTTTTATCAGGCAGTTCGACGGCAGATTTGCCATAGCCGGTCATTGATTGTATCATAACTTTAATTCTTTTCGGCAAAAATACACGATTATTTTCAGATTACCTTATGAATGAAGGAAAAAACGAATGTATAGATTATCCAATAGATTGTTTTACACCATTTTCTATCTCTATAACGGATGTTTTTGCTTTGTAAGTTTTGATTTGTTGAGTGCTACCAACTACGCGATAACTGTTAACAGTTATCGTGCTAAATGTATACAATCAAGACGATAATAGTTAACAGTTATCAAATGGGCCATTTATGGTTCATAAATCATATTAATCTCTTGAGTAGCGTAGTGCTATTAATTGCAGCTAGATAGCTATATATTAAAAATAAACAGTTATTTTTGCATCAACTAAATAGCTTAGGATTATTATGTCGTGTATTTTGAATATTGAAACCTCTACTTCGGTTTGCTCAGTATCTGTGAGCCAAGATGGGGCTACTATTTTTGTAAAAGAAGATCTAAATGGACCATCGCATGCCACTCTATTGGGTGTGTTTGTAGATGAGGCTTTGTCGTTTGTTGATAGTCGTGCCATCTTGTTGGATGCAGTTGCAGTAAGTTGCGGACCGGGTTCTTATACGGGTTTGCGTATTGGTGTATCTATGGCCAAAGGTGTTTGCTATGGTCGCAATTTGCCATTGATTGGTCTTCCTACACTCGAAGTGATGTGCGTGCCTGTTTTGCTTTATCATGACTTGCCCGAAGATGCTTTGCTTTGTCCAATGATTGATGCGCGTAGAATGGAGGTTTATTCTGCTATCTACGATCGTGCACTTGGAGTAATCAAAGAAACATCGGCCGATATCATCGACGAGAACTCATACTTAGATATCTTAGAGAAACAACCGGTTTACTTCTTTGGTAACGGTGCTGCTAAGTGTCGCGAGACAATCACTCATCCGAATGCACGTTTCATTGATAACATTCATCCGTTGGCGCAAATGATGTTCCCGCTAGCAGAGAAAGCTTTGGTAGCACAAGATTTTAAAGATGTTGCCTACTTTGAACCTTTTTACTTGAAAGAGTTTGTGGCATCGATGCCTAAAAAGCTATTGTAAAGTTTAAAAATATAGAATATGAAATATAACACTCAACGAAAAAGAATGCCTCTACCCGAATATGGCCGAAGCATTCAGAATATGGTAGATCATGCGTTGACAGTAGAAGACCGTGCAGAACGCCAACGTTGTGCCTCTACTATTATCAACATCATGGGAAATATGTTTCCTCACTTGCGTGATGTACCCGATTTTAAACATAAACTGTGGGATCACTTGGCTATCATGTCTGACTTTAAACTAGACATTGACTATCCATATGAGTTGATTCAAAAGGATAACTTGATAACTAAGCCCGATCCAATTTCGTATCCTGCTACAAAGATTCGTTATCGTCACTATGGTCGTACGCTCGAAGTTTTAATTAAACGTGCTAGCGAATTGCCAGAGAGTGAAGAAAAACGTAACTTGGTTGCACTTATCTGCAACCACATGAAGAAAGATTTCATTGCATGGAATAAGGATACGGTTGATGACCGTAAGATTGCAGATGATTTGGTTGAACTGTCGAAAGGTAAATTAGAAATGACCGATGATATTCTTAGACTAATGTCTAACCGCTTGTCGCAAAACTATCGTCCTAAGGGTAATTTCCAAAACAATCGCGGTAGCAACAATAACAATCAGCGAAAAAAATATTAATAACACAACAACACACCGACCATGGCTTCATTTGTAATAGAAGGAGGGCATAGACTTTGTGGTGAAATTCATCCACAAGGCGCCAAGAATGAGGTGCTACAGATAATCTGTGCCACACTGCTTACTGCTCAAGAGGTAGTAGTAAAAAACATACCCGATATTCTCGATGTCAATAACTTGATACAGTTGATGCGCGATATGGGTGTCAATGTTAAGAAACTTGGGGTAGATACATACAGCTTTCAGGCTGCCAATGTTGATTTGGCGTATCTAGAAAGTGATGAGTTCTTGAAAAAATGCTCTAGTCTGCGTGGATCGGTTATGTTGTTAGGGCCTATGTTGGCTCGTTTTGGCAAAGCAATGATCTCTAAACCAGGAGGCGACAAGATTGGTCGTCGCCGTTTGGATACTCACTTTGTGGGAATGCAAACTCTAGGTGCAGAGTTCTCTTATAACAATAAACGTGGTGTGTACGAGATTTCGGCCAAAGAACTTAACGGCAAATATATGTTGCTCGATGAGGCTTCGGTTACGGGTACTGCCAATATTGTAATGGCTGCTGTACTTGCCAAAGGTACTACTACAATCTATAATGCTGCCTGCGAACCTTACTTGCAACAGCTATGCAAGATGCTTAATGCAATGGGTGCTCGTATAAGCGGCATCGCATCAAATCTGCTTACTATCGAAGGGGTAGAAGAGTTGCATGGCACTACACATACTGTATTGCCCGATATGATTGAGGTGGGTAGCTTTATCGGTATGGCTGCTATGACCAAAAGCGAAATCACCATCAAGAATGTTTCTTACGAAAACCTAGGTGTTATACCCGAGAGCTTCCGCCGTTTAGGTATCAAACTGGAGCAACGTGGAGATGATATCTTTGTTCCGGCACAAGAACATTACGAGATTGAATCGTTTATTGATGGGTCTATCATGACAATTGCCGATGCACCATGGCCAGGATTGACACCTGACTTGCTGAGTGTGATGTTGGTTGTCGCTACTCAAGCCAAAGGTAGTGTCTTAATTCATCAGAAGATGTTTGAGAGCCGACTATTCTTTGTGGATAAACTAATTGATATGGGTGCGCAAATTATTCTTTGCGATCCACACCGCGCAGTAGTTATTGGTCACAACCATAACTTTAAACTACGTGGTGGAAATATGACATCTCCTGATATTCGTGCAGGTATCGCTTTGTTAATAGCTGCAATGAGCGCAGATGGCATCAGCCGTATTCATAATATAGAGCAAATAGATAGAGGTTATCAAGACATTGAAGGTCGCCTCAATGCTATTGGCGCAAGAATCACACGTATATGATAAAAAAAGAAGAAGTATATAAAATAGGTATGTTCAATAAGCCTCACGGCATACATGGTGAAATCTCTTTTACGTTCACCGATGATGTATTCGACCGTGTTGATTGTGATTACCTCATTTGTCAGTTCGATGGTATCTTTGTGCCATTCTTTATCGATGAGTATCGCTTTCGTTCCGATTCATCGGCTTTAGTGAAACTCGATGGTATAGAGAGTGCCGAGAAAGCTCGAATGTTTACCAATGTAGATGTTTACTTCCCTGTGAAGTTTGCGCAAGAAGCTGAAGATGATGGTGAACTTACGTGGGCCTTCTTTGTGGGTTGCCGCATAGAAGATGTAAACGTTGGTGCACTGGGTACAATCGTTGAGGTAGACGAATCGACTATCAATACATTGTTTGTAGTTGAGCGTCCTGATGGTGAGGAATTACTAATCCCTGCTCAAGAAGACTTTATGGTAGATATAGACCAAGAGAACCGTTTGGTAGTCGTTGAACTTCCCGAAGGCTTACTCGATATGGAGAGCCTAGAATCGCTCGACTAATAATATCACCATATTATATAATATGAACAGAGGCTATCTGCATCACGCGGGTAGCCTCTGTTACTTTCGATTAATTTAAAAACACCAGATTCGAAAATCTGTTTTTATCTAGAATACTTATGGAGCTGTAGTTACGATATCAACTTTTTGTTCGCCACGTCCAAATAGCTTATTAGTTGGTCCGTATGGTGAAGTGTTGTCATTAACTATTTCATCACTAGTAATAACAACATAGTCAGCATCACCATAAGGTTTAATCTTATATGTATTGTCAGCTTCTGTACAATCGTGCAATGTAATAACTTGTCGTCCTACACCAAATATAGCACCAGCTTGTTTCATACCTACACCATTCAAAGCAGTTGCCCATACAGTTGATTTTTCAACGTGGCAGTTGTAGTAATCTCTATTTAGAGATACCTGTCCACCATTGTTTTCTACTACAGAAGCTACTAAAGCGCCTACACTGTGATATCCTTTTACAGTTACATCAATAGCTTTACAATCTCTTAGTTCGTGCGAACTGTGAATACCAATCATACCACCAATGTTGATGATTACTGGATCTGCAATATCATAATCTCTTACTCTAATAAATACATGTTTCACAACGCAATTGGTTACACTACCATACAAGTTAGCTGCTATTGCACCTGCTATAGATGAAACGTTGTTGATAGTAGCATTTTCAATGGTTAAATCTTTAATATGCATAGTTGCAATTCCTATCAAACCTTTACTTCCTGAACGATTGCCATCAATACATAAATTATAGATTGTTTTTCCATTACCGTCAAATGTTGGGTAATTTGTATCCCAAATGTTAATAGGTGTCCATTCTATACCCTTCAAATCAATGTCATTGGCCAATTTGATAGATGCAATTTTCATGCCTTCAACTTGTTTTGCGTTTGCTGCAATCCATGCCAACTCATTAGCTGTTTCGATGGTATAAGTTTTAGTTGCAGTATCGTAAGCAGGCTCAGTTGGGTAGAACTTAGCATCTGTGTAATAATCATTGTATTCATCTTGGAATACTTCGTCGCAACTAACATTAAACTCGGCACCTACTGAAAGCAAGTCACCCATAATTGTTGTAAGGAAGTTACGTCTGATCGGAATATTAGTTGTAAAGTCGTATGTACTTACAGCTTCAGCTCCATTCAAGTTTTCTAGTACGAAGTGAATAGGAGTTTGGTTTGCTGAGTTTTCTGTCATTAGATAATCAACAACCAAAGTGCGGTTCTTGTCAGATGCATCATAACCTAGCGCATACTCTTTGTTTGCTTTATCGATAATGCCTGTATAAACAGTGCCACCGCTTGCAGCAAGATCTTTAGAGTCAGAGTCTCCTGTCAACGCATTGATATTAGTGAAGCGTTTACAATCTTTATAAGTGATTTTAAAATTGTCGGGCATATCTAGGCCTTCACCACCCCAATCGGTAGTTATGAAGCGAATCTTAGCAAATGGACGTTTAAGAACGATGTTTTCGCTAATAGCACTTGCTTTAACTTCTACCTTTTTTGTAACAAAGTAAGCGTCGCGACTTTCGTCATTCAACTGTTTGTCTTCTGCATCAAGACAAGTGATGTTAGTGAAATCACTTGTGTTGTAATGTAAATCGGCTGTTGTACCTGTTGCTACAAAGTCGGCCCATGCTACTACTTGGTAGTCTTTGTTTGGTGCTAACTTAAAACTATAGGTTACTGGTGCATAAGATGTTACTACTTGCAATTGAGGAGTGATGACTTCGGTAAATGTACCATCTCCTTCAATTCTGTAAATAGCCAATTGGTAGCGTAGATCATAATCGTTGGTGCAGTCAACATTGGTAATACCACCCTTAGCACTATTACTTTTGTCTGCATTGTAAGCACGTGTTACACCTAATGCATCGGGTGCAGAAACTGTAAATGAAACAGTACCTTCACCGTCGGTTGCTACTTGATCGATAAAACGATCTTCTGATTGGCAAGCTGCAAATAACAACGTTACCATTCCCAAAATAATAAAACATTTCTTTTTCATAATTCATAGAAATTTAATTAAAAACCTAGACTTGTATTATATACTCATCCTCGAAATTTTCGTCTATTGATAGTTGCCATCTCTGACATTTAATAAAAAGCTTTCTTTAATATTTGATTTAGCTTAATGTAATCACTAAATAGTTCTTTGATTTCTCTAGTAGAGGTATTAGGAAGTATATTTATCACTGTTGAATATTGATTATTACTCGATGTGGAATAATCAATACACAACAGCGATAATATAAATTACTTATGGAGCTGTAGTTGTGATATCGACTATCTTGCCTGGGCTATGTCGACCATATAGTTTATTGGTTGGGCCATATCCTGTTGTATTACCATCTACGATATCGTCGCTTGTTAAGATCACAAACTTTTCATCGTTGTATGCATATACTTTGTAAGTGTTTTCGGTCTCTGTACAATCAACCAAGTCTATATTTTGCTCAGTGTATCCAAATATAGAACCTACTTGCATGAGTCCAACACCGCTTTTAGCTGTATCCCATATGGTAGATTTTTCGACATGACATCTAGTGTACACCTTTTTAGGTACATTCCACCATGTGATAATTTTACCAACTATACCGCCAATGCCATGATAGCCTTCTATGTTTACGTCGATGGCTGTACAATCAGTTAAATCGCCATGTACATGCATACCAACTAGCCCACCAACATTGATAATTGCAGGATTAGTAGTATCATAATTGTTAACACGGATAAATACATGTTTCACAGTTACGTTATCAATATCTCCAGCCAATTGACCGGCAATGGTACCTACTTGAGAAGATGTGTAGTTGATTGTTGCATTCTCTACAGTGAGGTCTTTTATATTTGCAGTTGCACGGCTAAACAATCCTGTTTTGATTCCTCCCATGGCATCCATACGAAGATTGTAGATAGTGTTGCCACCACCGTCGAAAGTTAATGGATTGTTTCTGTCCCAATAGTTAATTGACTTCCAATTAATACCCTTCAAATCGATATCATTGGCAAGCTTAACTGTAGCACCTCTTACTAGGTTACCAATATTTTCAGCTTCACTTTCGTGAGAAATAGTACCACTAGTTGCTGCAATCCATGCCAACTCATTAGCACTTGTGATAGTATAAGTTTTAGTTGCTTCATCATAAGCTGGAGCGGTTGGATAAAATTCAGAGTCTGTATAGTAATCATTGTATTCATCTTCGAATACTTCGTCGCAACTAACATTAAACTCGGCACCTACTGAAAGCAAGTCACCCATAATTGTTGTAAGGAAGTTACGTCTGATCGGAATATTAGTTGTAAAGTCGTATGTACTTACAGCTTCAGCTCCATTCAAGTTTTCTAGTACGAAGTGAATAGGAGTTTGGTTTGCTGAGTTTTCTGTCATTAGATAATCAACAACCAAAGTGCGGTTCTTGTCAGATGCATCATAACCTAGCGCATACTCTTTGTTTGCTTTATCGATAATGCCTGTATAAACAGTGCCACCGCTTGCAGCAAGATCTTTAGAGTCAGAGTCTCCTGTCAACGCATTGATATTAGTGAAGCGTTTACAATCTTTATAAGTGATTTTAAAATTGTCGGGCATATCTAGGCCTTCACCACCCCAATCGGTAGTTATGAAGCGAATCTTAGCAAATGGACGTTTAAGAACGATGTTTTCGCTAATAGCACTTGCTTTAACTTCTACCTTTTTTGTAACAAAGTAAGCGTCGCGACTTTCGTCATTCAACTGTTTGTCTTCTGCATCAAGACAAGTGATGTTAGTGAAATCACTTGTGTTGTAATGTAAATCGGCTGTTGTACCTGTTGCTACAAAGTCGGCCCATGCTACTACTTGGTAGTCTTTGTTTGGTGCTAACTTAAAACTATAGGTTACTGGTGCATAAGATGTTACTACTTGCAATTGAGGAGTGATGACTTCGGTAAATGTACCATCTCCTTCAATTCTGTAAATAGCCAATTGGTAGCGTAGATCATAATCGTTGGTGCAGTCAACATTGGTAATACCACCCTTAGCACTATTACTTTTGTCTGCATTGTAAGCACGTGTTACACCTAATGCATCGGGTGCAGAAACTGTAAATGAAACAGTACCTTCACCGTCGGTTGCTACTTGATCGATAAAACGATCTTCTGATTGGCAAGCTGCAAATAACAACGTTACCATTCCCAAAATAATAAAACGTCTCTTTTTCATTTTCCATAGAAATTTAATTGTAAACCTAGACTTGTATTATATACTCATCTTCGAAATTTTCGTCTATTGAATAGTTACCATCTCCTACGTTTAATAAAAAGCTTCCTTTAATGATGGTTTCATGATTTCTTTTTAGTGGTACGGTTATATTCTGAACCGCACTAACAACTTTGCCCGTTTTGTCGTATACTATAAAATCGATTAATATGTTGTCTTCTTTTTCGTAACTTGTAAATACATAATCGCATAGAAGCGTACTTTCATTCGCATTAATTCTTTCGTAGGTTGCTAGTCTTTGGTCGTAGTTATACGATGAGATGAAGCGATTAGGTTCTTTGTTTCCTACATTATACCCCATACTAACGTATTGTTTGTATATCAATCTCATGGTGTAATTATCGATGGTGCTACGTGTCTGTAGAAAATCATCAATGTCAGTTGTTACTAATCTAAATCTTGCCGAAGGCCTCTCCATATATACTGGTATGATACGATCTGTTATTGGAGTTTTAGAAGCTTCTTTGGATGATGGAAATCCTTCGGGTGTTAAATTAAAATCTACTACAAACTCCTGTAATCCACTAGCTGTACTTCTCAAATGAGTATTGCCTGGATAATTCTTTATTTCAGATCGTATATCTGTTAGACTATCTGTATAATATACCCAATCATTGTGGTTGTTTTTCTTGATGTAGTCAACCCATGCATATACACTGTAATTACCGTTTGGGACGTGTATGTGTACTGTATCTTGTGGGGGTAATTGGTCTTTATGTGAATATATGATTCTTCTAATGATTCTATTTTTCTCTAAATTTGCATAAGTATTATTGTCTGTAATGCTATTATGCATTACATCAACGATAATTCTCATTTCATACTCATCTTCTATATTATAGGACGATGCATACTCTGATGGCAAATCATTGATCGTGGTATTACCCGACTTATCAAAAAGAACCTCTTTGTGGTATCGTGGAGGATTTCTATCAACATTGAGTTGTAATATCACCAATGCTTTTTGTGGATTGGGATATCTATGAATTGTAGGGTCACATCCTGTGAGAACGCAAACGATCAAGATTGTTGTATATATGAGTTTTATTGTTTTCATACATTCTATCTTTTACGTTTTACATACCACTTATATGCAACAGATACTCCTGCGCGTGTTACACCCCAATAATAACCGGAACCACTACGAAACAAAGGCCCGTCTTTCCAGTTTTTGTATTCATCGAACTCATAGTTTATAAATCCTGCCCCTAAATTCAATTCAATAGCCCATCGTTTTGCTTTGCCCAAATTAAAAGAATAACCATAACTAAGACCAAATCCCCAGGCTGCTCTATCGGGATCTTGATATCGTCCATTGTCATTGATAGCTACATTGTACCCTATAACATGTGAATGTAATCCGATAAAGTTGCCTTGCCCAGCTTTTTGGGTCCAGAATCTAACTTCGGGTTGTGTGGCTAATACTCTAATATGTCTATTCTTTTTTATATTATATGGTGAATACCATACAGGAATGTCTAATGACCACTTTCTCCATAATTCAACTTCAATCCCAAGATTTGCTACTAAACCGGCTAGATAAAGTGCATTGGTTTTAAGTGCGATAAATCTATATTCATCAGGTTTATAAAGAGGTTGTGGCTTTGGGAATGTTGTAGAAGGAACTGAAGCCATGTATTCCCATGGTATTATTTTATCATTAAACTGTCTGATTTGTTCTGCATTACACACAATGACCATACGTGCATTTCGGAATGGCGGGAATATCTGGTTTACCAATCTATGCCATGTTTGGTTATTATCGATTGCTTGTATTTTGTTTTTACGCTTTTGCCAATCAGGTTCTGTATTTATAATGTATAATACTTCATCTTTATTCTTGAAGTCAGAAATCTCTAGTTTACGAGATACCGAATACCAATCTTCCCAAAGATTGTCAACTTTCATTTTCTCTTTTGGTAGATTAGTGTTGTTTAATAAAAAACTAGCTAGTGCTTTTGATCTATAATCTCCTAATTGTTTGTTCCATACAATGGGCCCTTCGGGTGATGCACTACCACCAATCCATACATATGCAAGCTTTACTCTATAATCGTTGGTTATTCTATTAATTAATGATGAGATATCTTGTAATTGTTCATTTGGAACTAACTCATACTTGTTCACTTTGAAGATAACAGGAACAAGTTCGGTATTTGCATATATAAACGCTGAGTCGACCTTCTCTTTGGGTAGAAAAGTAACATATTCGGGATACCAATTATATCCGATAGATGTTGTGTCCATAGTAACTTGTGAAGACACCGAATCTGATATTATTAAAAATAATATCGCTATAAACGTTTTTTTCATATATATACCTTATAGATTTAAGAGTTAAGGTATTCTTTAATTGCTGTTTTTTGCAACTTTAATAGTTGAGATAGGCAACAAATGTATTTAAAAAAGTGTTAATAACAAAGAAATAATGACTTTATTTGCTATTAAACTATAAGTTTAACAATTGGTTTTGTTTGTTTTATAATTCATACTGATTATTGTATGATTTGAAATACTTAGTTTCGTTTGGCTATTTTAAGTATCAAACCGACTCATTGATAATCGTTTGATATTTAAAAAATGTATATCTTTTTATTCTATCATTCAAAATACTTACATTTGCTAGGTTAATATTAATAAGATGGGAAAGAAAAAACGAGGTAAAGCCTTTTGGAAAAACTTTAAGTTCAAGTATAAGTTGACTGTTATCAACGAAAATACACTTGAAGAGGTTGCCGGACTTCGTGTATCCAAGTTGAACGGTGTGTCTGTTTTATTGGTTATACTTACCATTCTATTTTTAATTGCTGCATTGATTATTGCTTTTACTCCTCTTCGTAATTACCTTCCTGGTTATATGAATACTGATACTCGTCGTCAAATGGTTGAGAATGCTTTGCGTCTTGACTCATTGCGAATGATGGCTGAGAGACAGAATCTTTATATCATGAATATTCAAGATATCTTTAGTGGGAATATACAAGCCGATTCTATAACCAATATTGATTCGTTGACAACTGTTCGCGAAGATTCTTTGCTTGAACGTACTGCTCGTGAAGAAGAATTTCGTCGACAATATGAAGAGGCTGAAAAGTATAATCTAACAGCTATTACTTCTCAACCTAAAGCTGAGGGTTTAATATTCTATCGTCCTACACGTGGTATGATAACCAGTAACTTTGATTCTGATAATCGTCACTTCGGAACAGATATTGCCGCTACTCCTAATGAGAGTGTCTTGTCTGTATTAGATGGAACAGTAGTTTTCAGTACATATACAGCTGAAACCGGCAATGTAATAGGCATTCAACACAACCAAGGATATATGTCAATTTATAAACATCTAGGTTCGCTGTTGAAACGCGAAGGAGATAAAGTGAAGGGAGGAGAAGCTATTGCTTTAGTTGGTAACACCGGCTCATTGAGTACAGGGCCACATCTTCACTTTGAATTATGGGATAAAGGACGTGCTGTCGATCCCGAAAAATATATTGTTTTCTAAATCATGAGTCAAGAGATAAAGAAGAAACAAATTGCTATATTAGGTTCTACAGGTTCTATAGGTACACAAGCCCTACAAGTTATAGAAGAACATCCAGAACGATATGAAGTTTATGCATTAACAGCCAACAATCAAGTTGATTTATTAATAGCTCAGGCTCGTCGTTTTATGCCCGAAGCCGTAGTTATTGCTAATGAAAATCATTATAACACGCTAAAAGACGCTCTTTCTGATTTACCTATAAAGGTATATGCCGGGATGGAAGCTATTTGTCAGATTGTAGAGTCTGCCCCTATTGATATTGTGTTAACTGCAATGGTAGGTTATGCAGGTTTGAAACCAACGATGAGTGCTATTCGTGCACGCAAAGCTATTGCTCTTGCCAATAAAGAAACATTGGTGGTTGCAGGTGAGTTAATCAATAAATTAGCTCAAGAATATCGCACACCTA
Organism: uncultured Bacteroides sp.; assembly: GCA_947074345.1. GTDB lineage: Bacteria > Bacteroidota > Bacteroidia > Bacteroidales > Bacteroidaceae > Bacteroides. The sequence continues at coordinate 27,230 of CAMTPH010000017.1, forward strand.
TTATACCGGTTGATTCAGAGCACTCGGCAGTATTTCAATGTTTAGCTGGAGAAGTAGGCAATACCATTGAGAAAGTCATCTTAACTGCATCAGGTGGTCCATTTAGAACCTTCACATACGAGCAGTTACAAACCGTAACACCACAACAAGCATTAAAACATCCAAATTGGGAGATGGGAGCAAAGATAACGATTGATTCAGCTTCTATGATGAACAAAGGCTTTGAAGTAATTGAAGCGAAATGGTTGTTTGGCTTACAGCCCGATCAAATTGATGTAGTAGTACATCCACAATCTATCATCCACTCAATGGTTCAGTTCGAAGACAGTTCCATCAAAGCACAGATGGGATTGCCTGATATGCGTTTGCCAATACAGTATGCTTTCTCTTATCCTGATAGAATACATGCTTCTTTCGATCGATTAGACTTTTCTAAATGTACCAACCTTACGTTTGAGCAACCTGATATGAAACGTTTTCGCAATTTAGCTTTGGCTTATGAGGCGATGCACCGTGGAGGCAATGCACCCTGTGTCATTAATGCGGCAAACGAAGTTGTGGTTGATGCATTCTTAAAAGAAAAGATAAGTTTCTTGTCAATGAGTGATATCATTGAGCAAACATTAGAGGCTGTTTCGTTTATCACTACTCCTACCTACGATGACTATGTTGCAACTGATACCGAAGCGCGCATCATAGCAAGTCAGATTATAAATAAGTAATAACAAGATAAAATATAACATTTGAATGGAAACATTTTTTATTAGAGCCCTGCAGCTGATTATGAGTCTTTCTCTGTTGGTGCTAATCCACGAGGGAGGACATTTTCTCTTTGCTCGACTTTTCAAAATACGTGTAGAAAAATTCTGTTTATTTTTCGATCCATGGTTTACGCTATTTAAGTTTAAGCCAAAGAAAAGCGATACAGAATATGCTATAGGATGGTTGCCCTTAGGTGGTTATGTAAAGATCTCTGGTATGATTGATGAATCGATGGATACAGAGCAAATGAAACAACCAGCAAAACCTTATGAGTTCCGTTCGAAGCCAGCATGGCAACGATTGCTTGTAATGGTTGGAGGTGTTTTATTTAACTTCCTTACAGCCCTTTTCATTTATTCAATGATACTTTATGCATGGGGCGACGAGTATATCCGTGTGCAAGATGCTCCGATTGGTATGAGTTATAACCAAACTGCCAAAGAGGTAGGATTTAAAGATGGTGATATCTTGTTTGCTGCCGATGGAGTAGAGTTGGATCGTTATGATGAAAAGATGTTATCTCAAGTAGTAGATGCACGTGTTGTAACAGTGCTTCGCGATGGAAAAGAGGCAGTTGTATACATTCCTGAAGATATGATGCAACGCTTAATGACAGACAGTATTAAGTTTGCTTCATTCCGTATGCCTTTTGTTATTGATAGCGTTGCAGCAAACTCTCCAGCATCGCAAGCTGGTTTAACAGTAGGTGATAGAATTGTGGCACTTGATGATATTCCTGTATCTTATTTCGAATACATGGATGCTATAGGTCAACGTCGCGATAAGAAACTTGGTTTAGATAACGATAGCATTGATTTGCATCAGATAGCATTGACTTATGTGCGCAATGGTGAAACTTATAATACGGTAGTTCGTACAGACTCAAACTATATAATGGGAGTTACACCACGTGCGGCAGGCGAAGTAATGCCATTTGTAACTAAAGAATATGGTTTCATTGCATCATTCCCAGCGGGAGCTAGACTTGGAGTACAAAAGCTAAGTGGTTATGTTAATAACATGAAGTATGTATTCTCTAAAGAAGGCGCTAAACAGATAGGTGGTTTCGGTACATTGGGTAGCATATTCCCAGCTAAATGGGATTGGCATACCTTCTGGTATATGACCGCTTTCCTTTCTATCATTTTGGCTTTTATGAATATTCTTCCTATACCTGCACTTGATGGTGGACATGTATTATTCTTATTATATGAGATTATTGCACGTCGCAAGCCAAGCGATAAGTTCATGGAATACGCACAGATGGCCGGAATGCTTTTATTGTTCGGCTTGTTAATATGGGCGAACTTCAACGATGTGCTACGTTTTATCTTCTAAGCAAGATAATTAGTATATAAAAATATCCCGGTATCTTATCATCTATAAGATACCGGGATATTTTTTTGCTTGATACTATCAGTTATTTTAATCTCAGTATGCGTTGATTGCTACTACCTCTAAACTCAATGTAAGGCGAGTACAGTTCTTGTTCAAATCTTCCATCTACCAATACATCAATAAACTCAAGTATGCGAAGGAGATGATTGTTGCTTTGAATCTCTTCGAGAGTATATCCAGTATAGCACCAAATGTTTAGTCCTGTAGAGTCTTTAATACGTTTGATTAACGAAAGAAAAGCTTCAGGATGATAGAAAGGATCACCACCCGAAAAGGTAACACCATCCAATAATGGATTTGAGTTAATCTCGTTGATGATGCTTACGATACGTTCTTCAGTCAATAGTTCGCCGGCCATTGGATTCCAACTTTCAGGGTTGTGGCATCCAAGACAATGATGAGAGCATCCGGCCAAATAGATTGAGTACCGAATGCCCTCACCATCAACTATCGTTTCAGGATAAGTATATAAAATGTTCATGAAACTGTTTATGCGTGCTTCACACGATCATTCTCTTCTGCGCGTTTAGCCGAATTCCATGAGCCTAAATCGCCAGTTAAGTAACCGGTGATACGGCGCATACGTAGAATGTTTTCGCTTTGGCATACCGGACATTTATCAAAGATTACCCCTTTGTATCCACAGCTATGACAAGTATCTACCGGGTGATTGATTGAACCGTAGCCAATACCTTGATCGTACATTACTTTAACGATCTTCGCAATAGCGCGGATATTCTTTTGAGCTTCGCCATCCAACTCAACATATGTGATGTGTCCACCACGAGTGATTGCGTGGAATGGTGCTTCGCGTTTAATCTTTTCTGTAATCGAGATTGGCTCTTTTACGTCTACGTGGAAAGAGTTTACATAATAATCTCTATCAGTAACCCCATCGATACTACCATATTTACGGCGGTCCATGCGAGTGAAACGGCCCGATAAGCCTTCGGCTGGAGTAGCAAGTACCGAATAGTTCAAGTTATATTTAGCTTTAAACTCGTTGGCAACATCGTTTAGCTCGATGATTGCTTCGTGCAATGTGTCCCATGACTTATCTGAATGACCATGACCTTTGCCATAAAGAGCAACCATTGCATTGTGACCACCAATAAAGCCGATGCCCAATGTTCCGCTGTTGATAACATCGCCCACTTCTTCGTTAGGAGATAGTGATTCGCCACCTTTCCAAACATTGTTGCCCATCATAAATGGGAACTGGCGAGCCAAGGCAGTACGTTGATATTCATAACGAGTATAAAGTTGTTCGCCCACCAATTCGGCCAATTCGCGAAGAGATTGCAAGAAGATTTCTTTTGCTTTCAACTCGATAGCGTCATTGTTGCGCTTATCTTCAATCATGCTTTCGGCTTTGATGCGAGCTTCGATAGCCAAACGAGGCATATTGATTGTAGTAAACGATAAGTTACCACGACCAAGCGAGCTTTTTTCGCCATGCAAGTTTTCGTAAACACGTGTACGGCATCCCATAGTAGCCAATTCGTAACGGTAACGTTTAGGATCATTCGCATCCCAAAGCTCGTTTTGGTTAAATGGAGTATCCAAGAACATGAAGTTCGGGAACAACGCTTTCGCCGTAGTGCGACATGCTTTTAAGAAAAGGTCGAAGTTAGGCGATTCGAAAGTCATTTCACCCTTTTCTGCGGCTTCAAAGTCAGTCATAGCCTTTTGCAAATCGGCATCCGAGTATGAAACTCCTTCTTTGATTTTAAAGATTTGAATAGGGAATACAGGCACCTCACCACGAGTACCAAGTCCTTCGATGGTAGTTTTCAATAACTCCTCAATAACCATACGTCCTTCTGCCGAAGTATCAGTACCATAATTAATAGAGCTAAACACCACTTGGTTACCACCGCGCGAGTGCATGGTGTTTAAGTTGTGAATAAAGCCTTCCATGGCTTGGTGAGTATCTTTGCGAGTTTGGCGATTGGCTTTATTGATAATAAGGTTCAATTGCGCTTCGCTAAGATTAATATGTAGAGCAGCAAGTGCACTATTTAATTTTTTGATCTCCTCTTGGCTTGGCGAAATAGAAGTAAGATTCTCTTTAATGATTAGACGAATCGTTTTATCTTCTACAGTTGTTTCGTTCAAGTCGATTTGAGTGAAGAAGCTGATAAACGAAGCCAAATGTTTACGGAAAGATTTGCTAACCCCTTTCGCCATAAAAAAGTCGAATGCAGGAATCGATTGTCCACCGTGTTGTTCATTTTGGTTCGTCTGAAAAATAATGGTCGCCAAAGTAGCATAGCTTTGAATGCTTTGTGGCGTACGGATACTACCATTCTTCGTACGGAAACCTCTTTCAAAAAGATCGTCCATATCATATTGAATACAGGTAGTAGTCTTAGTAGGGTAGTAATCTAAGTCGTGAATATGGATATCGCCCAACTGATGCGCTTCGGCAAATTGTTTTGGCAATAGATATCTATATGTATAATCTTTGGTTACTTCAGAAGCAAAAGTCATCATCTGTCCGGCAGGTGTATGACTGCTCATATTAGCATTGCTCAAGTTCACATCGTTCTTGTCGATAGCCACAATGCCATCCATTACGTGTTTCATTTGAGTCTTTTTATCGCGTTCGGTATTACGCCATTCACGGTAGATGATATACTTCTTAGCAACCTCAGGGCGAACCTTCATTAGTTCTTTCTCTACAAGGTCTTGAATTTCTTCTACAGTGATAGTGGGATTAGTAAAGCGGCTTATTACACTCATGGTAATATCTGCTACCAATTGTTGCTCTTCGACAACACCTGTTGCATTGAATGCTTTAGTGATTGCACTCTTGATTTTGCTGATAGAGAAGTCTTCTCTCTTACCATCGCGTTTGATGATACAAATTTCTGCGTAGTTCATTACTTTAACTCCCGAAAGTTTTAAAATTAATAATTTTGAAAATAGTAACACGACAAAGAGCCTCTCCCCATCAACCATTGGCTGATGCGTTAAGTATCAAGTCATTTCCGGTAGGTATTCTGACTTATCCCTCCCCTGAACGCCTTCCCACAAAAAGAAATGCAGTGGCATATTGTTCAGATTCTTAGGGAATTACAGCAGCGGGTACTGTCGCTGATTCACACAGCGTTCCCTCGTGACTAAACCTCTTTTTAGTTCCGGATTGTGATACAAAGATAGAAGTTATATTAGAACTACGACAGATATTTAACATTAAATTTCGGATAACTTTTCTTTCTGCTTGATACATAAAGTTTTCCGTTTTGGAAAACTTGTCTATGTGTTTATGTTTATCAATATATCACAAACTTAACATACTTTGCCATCATTAGCCTTATTAATACATGAGATTTAAAATACAAAAAAATGGTTTGATAACTGTTAACTGTTATCATGATAAATATATACATTCAGCACGATAATAGTTAACAGTTATCAGCTGGATTATTGCAAACAAAATCTCGTTTAACGTATATCAAAATCGAAGTATATGCAAATAAAAAATGCATCCCATTAAAACATGAGATGCATTCGTTATGATAGGGTGATATTTGTATTATACCAAGTGAGCAATCCACTCTTCGCGATCGCCAGGCAACAAATCGATTACCGGCACTTCGACCATTGTGTAGCAACCTGGTTGCTGACGGAATGAAGCACGTGCTACACAAACCAAGATTTGTGCAGTCAAAGCCGGATTGTTGATGCGCATATTGAATTCGAACAATTGATTTTGTGTTTTGCCCGATACGCCTTTGCGAGTCAAGTTAACGCCATGGCCCATATCAAGCAAATCGTCTACGCAAGGCACAAGAGTTACGTGAGTCTCATCGTTCACAAAGTAAGCATCAGCTTTGATGGCTGCTGCTACAGTGTCGAAGTTGTAACCATCTTTTAGTTCGATGTAAACCATGCGTCTGTGTATACCTGTTCCGGTAGGAATAGTCATCGATAAGGCAGCTTTCACTCCATCGATTGCTTTTACAGCCACAGTATGTCCCATACTCATGCCTGGACCAAAGTTTGTGTAAGTGATTCCTTTCGGAGCAATGGCTTCGAGCATAGTGCGAACTACCGAATCAGAACCTGGATCCCATCCGGCAGCAATGATTGATACTGCACCATTGGCTTTAGCGCAAGCACCTAGCTCTTTGCGTAATGCAACGATGCCCGAGTGTATATCAAAACTGTCAACAGTATTGATTCCTAAAGCTAAAATCTCTTTTGCATATGTTTCAACGCTGCGAGTAGGAGTACAAAGTATAGCTACATGTACATCTTCAAGTTCTTTGATATCTTTTACTACAGGATAGTCATTTAACTCAGCTGGTTTGTTTTCGGCACCTGCACGGCGAATAACACCTGCAACTTCAAAATCGGGTGCAGCCTGAAGGGCCTCTAGTACATACTGACCGATATTGCCATAGCCTACAATGGCAGCTCTTATTTTTTTCATTTCTTTTATTGGTTATTGTTTAACAATAGGTTATTTATAAATGCAAAAATATATATTTATTTCATTGTTACACTTTAGTAACTTGTTAAACTTAGTTTTTCTTCGGAAACGTTATAAAAACACAATATATCTCGCGCACGTGCGTTTAAAGAAGTATTATGATAGAATATATTAAAGGCGAAGTAGCTGAGTTAAGTCCGGCTATAGCTATAATTGATTGTAACGGTATAGGGTATGCCATCAACATTTCGTTAAATACCTACTCGGCTATTCAAGGCAAAAACATCTATAAACTATACATTTACGAAGCCATCCGCGAAGATGCACACGTGCTTTATGGGTTTGCCGACAAGCAAGAACGCGAGTTGTTTTTATTGCTTATTTCCGTTTCGGGTATTGGTGGCAACACAGCTCGAATGATTCTTTCGGCTTTATCTCCTGCTGAGTTAATCAATGTGATTAGTTCAGAAAATGCCAATTTATTGAAGACAGTCAAAGGCATCGGTCTTAAAACAGCACAACGTGTTATCGTTGATTTAAAAGATAAGATTAAAACGACTGCTACTTCGGCTTCTGCTACAATGGGCACAATGGGAGCTATGATGAATAATGAAGTTCAAGAAGAGGCCATTGCTGCTTTAACCATGCTTGGCTTTGCTGCTGCACCTTCTCAAAAAGTTGTTCTGGCTATTTTGAAAGAAGAACCTACAATCACTGTTGAACAAGTGATTAAATTGGCTTTGAAAAGACTATAATGCAAGTTTACAGACATAGGATATTGCGCTTGATTACTACTCTGATACTACTCCTGATATGGAGTAGCGCATCACTGTATGCTCAACAATCATCGCAGCCTATGCCTATAGTGCAAGAAAAGGTTGAATATGATGCACTGACCAATCGATACATCATTCGCACTTATGTGGGTGGTCAAGAGATGGAAGTGCCTATTGTGATGACTCCCGCCGAGTATCTCGATTGGAGTATGAAACGATCCATGCAAGATTACTTTCGCGATCGCAACGATTCAACCTTCTCTAACAAAAAAGATAAATTCGACTTCACGGATATGAAGTTTAACATCGGTCCGGCCGAAAAGATATTCGGACCGGGTGGTGTGCAAATCAAAACTCAAGGTAGTGCCGAACTTAGTACTGGTGTTAAATACACCTACGTTCAAAACCCAACCTTGCCCGAGAGTATGCGTAAGACTTGGAGCTTTGACTTTGACGAAAAGATTAATATCAATGTCAATGGTAAAGTAGGTGATAAGGTGAACCTTGACATGAACTACAATACCGATGCTACTTTTGACTTTGATAGCAAAAAGATGAGCTTGAAGTACGAAGGCAAAGAAGATGAGATTATCAAACTCTTAGAAGCGGGTAATGTGAGCATGACAACAGGCAACTCGCTGATTCGTGGTGCTACTTCTTTGTTTGGTGTGCGTGCCGACTTGCAGTTCGGTAAGTTGAAACTGCAAACCTTAATCAGTCAACAAGAGAGTGAATCGAAGACTGTAACGAGTAAGGGTGGTGCACAAACCATTCCTTTCGACTTTTCTGCTTCAGACTATGATGAAAATCGACACTTCTTCTTGGCGCACTATTTCCGCGATACGTATGATACTAATATGTCTCAGCTACCAAATGTGTTGTCGGGGGTTACTATCAGCCGCATTGAGGTATGGATTACCAATAAACGTGGCAACTATGAGAGCCCAAGAAACATTCTTGCCTTTAGTGATATCGGTGAATCAAAAAATATAACTCCGGGCACTCCGTGGATATCTAACTCTACTACCAATCTTGTTCCTCGCAATGCAGCCAATACATTGTACCAATCGATGGTCAATGATTATCCGATGGCGCGTGATATCAGTGCGGTAAATAGTTTGATGCAAGGCATACCCGGTATGGAAGGTGGGTTAGACTACGAAAAGATTGAAAGTGCTCGATTGCTTACATCGTCAGAGTATGAAGTCAACAATGCACTTGGATATGTATCATTGAAACAGGCATTGCAACCCGATGAGGTGTTGGCCGTTGCATTCGAATATACCATTAAGGGTGTTCGCTATCAAGTCGGTGAATTCTCTACTGATATCAAAGAGACCAACAATAACCTCTTTGTAAAACTTCTTAAGAATACATCCAATTCACCATCGACTACCATCTGGGATTTGATGATGAAAAACGTATACTCACTCAATGCATATCAAGTGCAACGCGAGAAATTTACCCTTAACATTACAATGTTGAGTGATACTACCGGTACTTACTTGCGCTACATACCCGAAGGGAAAATAGCAAGAATACCATTGTTGAAGGTGATGGGATTGGACCGCTTGAATAGTCAAAACCAATTGGGTAGTAATGGTTTCTTTGACTTTGTAGAAGGGTATACGATTACAGCTCAAAATGGTCGTGTGTTCTTCCCCGTAGTCGAACCATTTGGTAATCATCTGCGTCAGGCTATCGGTAATAATGAAATGGCAGATAAGTATTGCTTCCAAGAACTGTACGACTCGACCATGACTGTAGCCAAGCAGTTGGCTGAGAAAAATAGATATCGCTTACAGGGTGAATATAGAGCATCATCGGCCAACGAAATTAAATTGGGCTCGATGAACATACCTCGTGGTTCGGTGCGTGTAACTGCCGGTGGACAAACATTGGTAGAGAACTCCGACTATACGGTTGACTATACAATGGGTACTGTTACCATCATCAATCAGAGTATTGTTGATGCAGGAACATCGATTAGTGTAAATCTAGAAAGTAATACGGTGTATAGTATGCAGCGTAAAACGATGCTGGGTTTGAACTTCAGTTATGACCTTACTTCTGATTTTCAATTTGGTGGTACATTAATGCACTTGCGCGAGCGTCCTATGACAACCAAAGTGGTGATTGGTGAAGAACCTTTGGCCAATACGTTGTGGGGATTTAATATGGCTTGGAAGAAAGAGAGCCAATGGCTTACGAATATGCTCGACAAATTGCCTTTTGTTGAAGCTACTGCTCCATCTAATATCAACTTAGGAGTAGAGTTTGCTCAACTTGTACCAGGGCATAGCAGTGGACTTCAAGATGATGCTTCGTATATTGATGACTTTGAAAGTACACAAAGTGGTATCGACTTGCGTCAACCTGTTAATTGGCAATTATCTTCTACTCCTTATGGAGCTAGAAACTCAATGGGAATCGTCATGTTTCCGGAGGCTGCCGAAACGAATAATATAGCCTATGGTAATAATCGTGCGCAATTGGCATGGTATCATATCGATGGTTTGTTTACTCGTAGAAACTCTTCATTGACACCTACGCATATTAAGAATGATATGGATCAACTCTCTAATCATTATGTACGCGAGGTGTACGAAACTGAGGTTTTCCCAAATAAGCAGTTGAATTATCAAGAAACAAATACGTTGGCTGTATTGAATGTAGCTTATTATCCAAATGAACGTGGTTCGTACAACTTGGATAGAAACTTAGAGAGCGATGGCCGATTGAAAGATCCCGATAAACGCTGGGGAGGTATGATGCGTCGTATCGAAACTAGTGATTTTGAAACGGCCAATATTGAGTATATGGAGTTCTGGATGATGGACCCATTTATTTATGCTGATGGTGATGAACGTGGTAATATCAGTAATAACCCAACGGTAAACAGTGCACCTTCCGGTGGATATTTATATCTGAATCTTGGTGATGTGTCGGAAGATATCTTGAAGGATGGTAAGAAGTTCTTTGAAAATGGATTGCCTATTGATGGCGATGCTTCTAAAGTAGAGCAAACGGTATGGGGACGTGTTCCTAAAGAGAGAAGTTTAGTGTACGCATTCGATAACTCAACCGGTACACGCAGAATGCAAGACGTTGGTCTAAATGGTTTGTCTATCGAAGATGAACGTGCTTATCCAACCTATATGGACTATTTGAATGCGATCCAATCAGTGGTTTCGGGCGATGCCTTTCAAACGTTTTGGGATTCGCCTGCTGCCGATAAATACCATTACTTTAGAGGTTCTGATTATGATGCTGAAGAAAAGAGTATTTTGGAACGTTATAAATACATCAATAATACAGAAGGTAACTCGACTGCCGATGAGGATTCGCCTGAAAGATATCCAACTGCTGCCAAGACTACTCCTGATATTGAAGATATCAACCAAGATAATACTCTCCAAGAAATGGAGAAGTATTACCAATATCGTGTGCATCTAACACCATCAAAGCTCAAAGTAGGTGAGAACTATGTAACCGATAAACGTACTGCTAAAGTTAAACTGCGCAATGGTAAAACTGAAGAGGTGGACTGGTATCAGTTTAAAATTCCGGTTCGCAGTGGTGAAGCCATTGGTAGTATTAAAGATTTTAAATCTATACGCTTTATGCGTATGTTCTTAACTGGTTTCCAAAAACCGGTTATTCTGCGTTTTGCAACCTTCGAACTAGTTCGTGGCGAATGGAGATCGTATACCGATGCTTTGTATAATCTACAAAACCCTGCTCCTACTGTTTCGGGTACTTTGGATGTATCGACTGTCAATCTTGAAGAGAATGGTGATAAAACTCCTGTTAACTATGTAATGCCTCCTGGTATTAGTCGTGTAGTTGACCCAAGTCAGCCACAATTGCGCCAACGCAACGAACAGGCTATGAGTTTAAAGATTATTGATCTTGCAGCAGGTGATGCACGTGCGGTTTACAAGAACTCAAACTTGGATATGCGTATGTATAGCCAATTGAAGATGTTTACAAGTGCTCAGGCTTTGACCGACGATCCTACTAATATAAAAGATGGTGAACTGTCAGTCTTTATTCGCTTCGGTTCTGATTACCGTTCTAACTTCTATGAGTATGAGATTCCATTGAGTCTGACTCCTCCTGGTCGTTATAATAATGATTTAGAGGGAGACCGATTGGCTGTATGGCCTATTGATAATACACTGGATATAGCTCTTGCTGTCTTTACTGACTTAAAAAAGAAGCGAAATATTGCGAGAAACAATCCTAACTCGGGGGTTAGTTATGGTAAGGTGTATTCTGAATATGACCCCGAACAACCTGCCAACAAGGTAAGTATTATGGGTAACCCTACCTTGGCCGAAGTGAAAACCATGATGATTGGGGTACGAAACAATTCGCGCGCTCAGAAATCTGCCGAAGTATGGGTGAATGAACTTAGACTTGCTGACTTTGATGAAGATGGTGGTTGGGCTGCTCAAGGTAACATGAATGTTCAACTGTCAGATGTTGGTAGCTTTAATCTATCGGGCCATGTCGAAACAGCCGGCTTTGGTGGGTTGGAACAAACAATGAGTGAACGTAGATTGGATGATTTCTACCAATATCAGTTTACTACCTCTTTTGAATTGGGCCGATTCTTTCCTAAAGAAGCTAAACTGAGCGCTCCGGTTTATTTCTCATACTCTAGAGAAAAGACTTCTCCTAAGTATAATCCTCTCGATAAGGATATGCTGATGAAGGATGCTCTGGAATCTTTGCCCGATAAACATGCGAAAGACTCATTACGCAATATTGTTAATGAAATATCTACCTACAAAAACTTTAGCTTAAGCAACTTGAAGTTTAATGTGGTTAGTAAGAATCCTATGCCTTACGATCCGGCTAACTTTAATTTGAGTTATAGCTTTACTAAACGTCATAATCAAGGTAGTACTACGGTCTATGAGGATGAACTAAACTGGCGAGGTGCTTTTGCATATAATTATGCACCTGTCTATAAAGCTTGGGAACCTTTTAAGATGATGAAAACAAAATCGAAGTGGGCACGTTTTATAAAGGATTTAAACTTGAACTATTTACCACAAAGCGTGGCTTTCAATACTGATATGAACCGTCATTATTATGAATTGCAACTTCGTGATATGGAAAATCTTGAAGATTTGACCGGCATTCCTGTGAGTGTTGCTAAGAGCTTCTTGTGGAATAGAGACTTTGCATTAAGATGGGACTTGACTAAGAATCTTAAAATGAACTTCGTTTCTGCTACTCATGCTGAGGTAGAGGAGCCTTATGGTGTCTTAAATAAGAATCTTGATCCGGATAGTTATGAAGCTCGCAAAGATACTATACGTAAAAGTCTTTTAGGATTTGGACGTCCTATCGATTATCAACAGACTTTCAATGCCTCTTATAAATTACCTTTCGATAAACTTCCTTTGACTGATTGGATTACTGCTGATGTGCGTTTCTCCTCTTCTTATAATTGGGCAAGGGGTGTAACGTTGATTGATGGTCTTAATTTAGGTAATACTGCTTCCAATCAACGTTCGTTTGATGTGAGTAGTAGAATTAACTTTGAAACTTTATATAATAAGTCTAATTATCTCAAAGCTGTTAATAGGAAGTTTGCATCTAACTCTCGTAATAGATCTACTACAGCTCAACCCAAGAAAGAAAAACCAAAACGCTTTGAGCGCGAGATAGAATTAAAGAGAGATACTAGTGTTACTATCCGTCATGGTGTTGGATCGCGTAAACCTCGTGTATCGGCATTGACTGTTGATGGTAATCGCTATCCTATAAAGTATAAGGTAATTGATGCAAATACTATTCGCATAGAGACTCGCGATAGTGCACGTATTAAACTGACTGCTGTTCAAGGACCAAAACCTGAAGATAATAAATGGTATAAAGTCGGTCAATCTGCTTCGCGCTTTGCTATGATGATTCGTAATGTAAGTATTACTTATAAGAATACATATGCGATGA